>NZ_JBVAPG010000012.1:0-91037 GCF_055413685.1 Bradyrhizobium sp. LeoA1Lang
ATAACACGCCCTCGACAAACATCCGGTTGTCGCGGCCTGTCGAACCACGCTGGTCCGGCCGACCGATGATCAAGCCGGAGATACGGTCCCATTGCGTGTCGTTCAGAACGAGCCGATCCAGAACCCCCAAGGCTTCCTCCTAAAAGAAAGCCTTGAATCACGTTCCGTCTGATTTGAGAATCCCAAGAGTCCACACAGCCTAGAGCATGATCCGGAAAAGTGGACCCCGGTTTTCCGGAAAGATCATGCTCAAACAAGAAGCTAACGCGGGACGGCGGATGCCGTCCCGGTATGGCGGCGATTTGAAGCGGCGGATAGCCCGGTCTGGAAGTGGCGGCCGGGCTCTGCTAGCGCATGTCGACCACCATTTCTCGGGAATCCTGCCATGACCGACGCCATCCGGCCGCTGATCGCCGGCAACTGGAAAATGAACGGCCTGAAAGCTTCCGCTGATGAATTCGACGCCATGCTGGCGGGGGCCGGCGCGCTTGGCGGCAAGGCCGATCTTTTGGTCTGCCCGCCGGCGACCCTGATTGCCGCCTTTGCGGACAAGGCCCGCGGGTCGAAGGTCGCAGTCGGCGCCCAGGATTGCCATCCCAAGGCGTCGGGCGCCCATACCGGCGACATCTCGGCGGAAATGCTGGCGGATGCCGGCGCCAGCGCCATCATCGTCGGCCATTCCGAGCGCCGCGCCGACCATGGCGAGACCGACGCGCTGGTCCGCCAGAAGGCCGAAGCCGCCTGGCGCGCTGGCCTTACCGCGATCGTCTGCATCGGCGAGACCCGCGAGCAGCGCGATGCGGGGCGGGCGCTCGGCGTCTGCGGCACCCAGCTCAAGGGCTCGCTGCCTGACGGCTCGACCGCGGCCAACCTGGTGGTCGCCTATGAGCCGGTCTGGGCGATCGGCACCGGGCTGACCCCCACGGTGCGGGATGTCGAGCAAGTTCATAAGTTTATCCGGGGTATCTTGACGGATCGCTTCAAAGGGGAGGGCGTAAACATCCGGATTCTCTACGGCGGCTCCGTAAAACCCTCGAATGCGGCCGAACTCTTGAGCGTCGCCAACGTCAACGGCGCGCTGGTCGGCGGCGCCAGCCTGAAGGCTGCCGATTTCCTTGCGATCGCGGCGGGCGCTCCCTAGCTAGATTGTGGCGGTTATTGGGGTGGCGTTGCCGGTCCCGATCGTGTAACACCGCGCAACTTCAGGAAAACCCGCTGATAGCGCGTGCCGCCGGAACCCGGCGCTCTAAGCTTGCGACGGAAGGTCACAATGCAGACTGTCGTCATCGTCGTCCACCTCATGATCGTCTCCGTGATGATCGGCGCCGTGCTGCTGCAGAAATCCGAGGGTGGCGGCCTTGGCATGGGTGGGGGCGCGGGCTTCATGTCGAGCCGCGGCACCGCCAACCTGCTGACGCGGACCACCGCGGTCTTGGCGGTGTTGTTCTTCGCGACCAGCCTGTTCCTGTCCTGGCATGCCGGTCTTAGCCGGCAGCCTACCTCGATCATCGGCACCGGCGCGCCGGCGCCGACGCAGCAGCCTGTCGGCGGCGCGCCGATCACGCCGCCGACCTCCGGCGGCATCCTGGATTCGCTGAAGAAGGCCGACGAGCAGCAGGCCCCGCAGGCGCCTGCCGGCCCGCAGGCGCCGCGCTCGCAATAATGCGGGGTGGCTATGCAGGGTGAAGGACTGGCATCCTGCGTCAGGAAGCCCCATTAAGGCCCTGACCAAGCAGTAAAATTCACGTCACTCACAGCCCGGCATTATGTTTGCCGGGACAACACGAATCATTTTGGCGAATCGCCACCGTGGAGATAAAGGTTAGGCCCCATGGCGCGGTACATATTCATCACCGGCGGCGTGGTCTCCTCACTCGGCAAGGGTCTGGCTTCAGCGGCACTAGGTGCCCTGCTGCAGGCACGCGGGTATAAGGTCCGCCTCCGCAAGCTCGATCCCTATCTCAACCTCGATCCCGGAACGATGTCGCCGTACCAGCACGGCGAAGTGTTCGTGACCGACGACGGCGCCGAGACCGATCTCGATCTCGGCCACTACGAGCGCTTCACCGGGCGGCCGGCGACCAAGGCCGACAACATCACCACCGGGCGCATCTACCAGGACATCATCTCAAAGGAACGCCGCGGCGATTATCTCGGCGCCACCATCCAGGTGGTTCCGCACGTCACCAATGCGATCAAGGAATTCGTGCTCGACGGCAACGACGGCTATGATTTCGTCCTGGTCGAGATCGGCGGCACGGTCGGCGACATCGAGGGCCTGCCGTTCTTCGAGGCGATCCGCCAGCTCAAGAACGAATTGCCGCGCGATCACGCCGTCTACATTCATCTGACGCTTTTGCCGTACATCCCAAGTGCAGGCGAGCTCAAGACAAAACCGACCCAGCATTCGGTGAAGGAATTGCGCTCGATCGGCATCCAGCCGGACATCCTGCTCTGCCGCACCGATCGCGAGATTCCGAAGGAGGAGCGGCGCAAGCTCGGGCTGTTCTGCAACGTGCGCGAAAGCGCTGTCATCGAGGCGCGCGACGTCGACAACATCTATGCCGTGCCCGAGGCCTATCACGCCGCAGGCCTCGACGACGAGGTGCTGGCCGCCTTCGGGATCGCGCCGAAGATTCCGCCGGCGCTGCAGAGCTGGCACGTCATCAACGAGCGCGTCCGCAACCCCGAGGGCGCGGTGACGATCGCGATCGTCGGCAAATATACCGGGATGAAGGATGCCTATAAGTCGCTGATCGAGGCGCTCTCCCACGGCGGCATCGCCAACAAGGTGAAGGTCAATCTCGACTGGATCGAGAGCGAGGTGTTCGAGAACGAAGACCCCGCGCCGTTCCTCGAGCACGTCAACGGCATCCTGGTGCCCGGCGGCTTCGGCCAGCGCGGCGCGGAAGGGAAGATCCGGGCGGCGCAATTCGCGCGCGAGCGCGACGTGCCGTATTTCGGCATCTGCTTCGGCATGCAGATGGCGGTGATCGAGGCCGCGCGCAATCTGGTGGGCATCGAGCAGGCCAATTCCACCGAATTCGGCCCGACGCCTGAGCCGTTGGTCGGCCTGATGACGGAATGGCTGCGCGGCAACGAACTGGAGAAGCGGTCGCAGGCTGGCGATCTCGGCGGCACCATGCGGCTTGGCGCGTACCCTGCGGTCCTCAAGCGCGGCAGCCGCGTTTCCGAAGTCTATGGCGGCGCCACCGAAATCTCCGAGCGCCATCGCCACCGCTACGAGGTCAACACGGCCTACAAGGACCGGCTCGAGCAGCACGGCCTGCGCTTCTCCGGTCTCTCACCCGACGGCGTGCTGCCGGAGATCGTGGAATATGAGGACCATCCCTGGTTCATCGGCGTGCAATTCCACCCCGAACTGAAGTCGCGGCCGTTCGAGCCGCACCCGCTGTTCGCCTCGTTCATCCAGGCGGCAATGGCACAGAGCCGATTGGTGTAGGCAAGCGGCGTCGGTCAGCTCGCCTTCTTGGCGATCTTGCGTAGCGCGGCATCAATCCGCGACTGCCAGCCTGGGCCTTTGGCTTTGAAGTGGCTCACGACTTCGGGGCTGAGGCGGATCGATACCGGAATCTTCGTCGCCGTCTTTTGCGGTCCGCGCTTTCGGACGATCCGCTCAAGTTCGCCGGGCTTCAAATCCTTCAGGCGCACGCCGCGCGGAAACTTCGTCGCCGCGGCGAAATCTGCCTTGGTCCATTCCGGGTTATCTTCATCAAATACAGGCGGCTTAGCTTTCTTTGACATAGCGTCTCATCTCCTTTGCATGCGCGCGTCGGAGGCTGATGGGACGGTAACGTTCGTTGCGCACCGTAAAAACCAGACAATGTGCAACGCCATCAATGAAGCCGTACGCGCGATATCGGGGATCGCCGTAGTCGAAGGGCTCGGCCCTGACGATTGCCCGGATATCCATATCGACCCAGCGCGCGAGCGAAATCCCGTGCTGGGAACGGTCGATTTTATCCTTCGCTGGATCGAAGTCACTCACTTTTTGTATATACGATTAGACCATCAGGTCGGTCAAGCATGACAGAGGAGCCATGTAATTTGGTCCTCAAGACAGTGTTCCGTGTAGCCGCTATAACCGCTTGCGCATAATCTGGGAGGAGCCACGAATGATCTACGAAACCCGCGTCTATCGCTGCCTGCCGGGCCGGCTGCCCGCGCTGCTCAAGCGCTTCGACACCATCACGCTCAAGCTGTGGGAGAAGCACGGCATCAAGCAGGTCGGTTTCTTCACGACGCTGGTCGGCGAATCCAATCAGGAACTGACCTACATCCTGGCCTGGGAATCGCTTGCCGATCGCGAGAAGAAATGGACTGCGTTCCAGACCGATCCGGAATGGATTTCGGCGCGGGCCAAGACGGAAGAGGATGGTCAGATCGTCGGCAATATCGTCAACCAGTTGCTGGTGCCGACCTCATTCTCCGCGCTGAAGTGAGGTTCAGCGCGCATCCCCGATACTCCTGACATAACCGGGGTTGATCCTGGTGTCGCGGACCGGCATGGTCCGCGCGAAATTGAAAGGACACACCCTTGAACGCCAAGACCTCGGCCGCCCCGATCGTCAGTGTCGGCCCGGTCAAGTTCGGCAATGACCTGCCGATCTCCATCATCGCCGGGCCGTGCCAGCTCGAGAGCCGGGCGCATGCGCTGGAGGTGGCCGGTGCGTTGAAGGAGATCGCGGGGCGCCTGAACGTTGGGCTCGTCTACAAGACCTCTTTCGACAAGGCCAACCGCACCAGCGCATCCGCCGCGCGCGGCATCGGGCTGGCGCACGCACTGCCGATCTTTGCCGAGATCCGCTCCTCGCTCGGCCTGCCTGTCTTGACCGACGTGCACGAGCCCGCGCAATGCGCCGAGGTGGCGCAGGCAGTCGACGTGCTGCAGATTCCGGCCTTCCTCTGCCGTCAAACCGATCTGCTGCTTGCGGCAGCCGCAACCGGCAAGGTCGTCAACGTCAAGAAAGGCCAGTTCCTGGCGCCATGGGACATGGCCAATGTGGTTGCAAAACTGACAGGCACCAACAATCCGAACGTGCTGGTGACCGAGCGCGGCGTCTCCTTCGGCTACAACACGCTGGTCTCCGACATGCGCGCGCTGCCGATCCTGGCGCGCACCACCGGCGCGCCAGTCATCTTCGATGCCACCCATTCGGTGCAGCAGCCGGGCGGGAAGGGGGCATCCTCGGGCGGCGAGCGCGAATTCGTCCCCGTGCTGGCGCGCGCCGCCGTGGCGGTCGGCGTTGCCGGCGTCTTCATCGAGACCCATCCCGATCCCGACCGCGCCCCATCCGACGGACCGAACATGGTGCCGCTCCGCGAGTTCGAGGGGCTGGTCAGGACGCTGATGGAATTCGACGCGCTGGCCAAGAAGACGGCGCGTTGAGGGGGCAGGTGCGAAGGTCGTGACCGCAACTGGCCGCCTGCCGCCGGCGCTCAACATCATTGCGATCGCAACCTTCGCCGCGAGTCTTTCGGCGCGTGCGCTCGATCCGGTGCTTCCGCATGTCGCCGACGAGTTCAGCGTCAGCATCGCCACCGCCGCAAGCTTTGCCGCGGTGTTCGCCTTCACCTTCGCAATCGTCCAGCCGCTGCTGGGTGCCGCCGCCGACCTGTTCGGCAAGGCGCGGCTGATGATCATCTGTCTCGTGCTGCTCGGGCTCGCCAACATTCTCGGCGCGCTGTCGACATCGTTCTCGATGCTGTTCGCCAGCCGCATCCTCGCCGGCATCGGCTCCGGCGGCGTGTTTCCGGTCGCGCTCGGGCTGACCAGCGATCTCGTGGCACCCGACAAGCGGCAGGTCGCGATCGGGCGAACGCTCGCGGGCGCCATGACCGGCAACCTCCTCGGCGCTTCGGCCTCCGGCCTGATCGGCGATTTCCTCGGCTGGCGCGGCGTGCTCGCCGTGCTCGGCGCGATTGTCGTGCTCGCTTCCGTCGCGGTGCTGGCCGGCTTCCGCGGCGAGAAGCTCGCGCATCCGCCCAAGACGAGCTTTTCTGCCTTGAGGCAGGGCTACCGCACCATCTTCACCAATCCGAACGCGCCGATCTGCTATTCCGCAGTCTTCATCGAGGGCTGCTGCGTGCTCGGCCTGTTTCCGTTTGTGGCGTCGTTCCTGTTCGATCTCGGCGAAACCTCGCTGTCGATCGCGGGGATCGTCATCGCGGGGTTTGCGGTGGGCGGCTTGTTCTACACCATGACCGTGTCGCGCTTTCTCCCACGGCTCGGCGTGAAGGGCATGATGATCGCCGGCGCAACGCTGGTCGGCGTCCAGCTTGTTGCCGTCGCGTTCAGTCCCGGCTGGAAGATCCAGGCGCTGAGCTTGTTGGCGATGGGGTGGGGCTTCTACATGATCCATGGTTGCTTGCAGGTGTTCGCCAGCGAATTGTCGGTGGAGGCGCGTGCGACCGCGATGTCCCTGCATTCGTTCTTTTTCTTCATGGGCCAGACGATCGGCCCGATCGCCTATGGCTTCGGCCTGCAGCACGCCGGCAAGGTGCCGACCTTGCTGACGGCGGCCGTGATCATGATCGCGCTGGGACTGGCCTGCGCAACATTGCTGAAGCAAAGGATTCCGGCGGATGCCGCCGGTCGTCCCGATGTCGAACCTTGACGCCGAGCCAACGCGGCCAGCTCGGTGGTAAAGATATCTCAGATATCAGTTCTTGCTTTCTTGACATCATTAATTAGGATGGAAGCGGCATATTTGATGCGCGCTGGAAAGCGCTTCGGCGGCCAGGCTGATGATCACTGCAGGGCAAATGCGGGCGGCCAGGGGTCTGTTGGGAATTGACCAACGGCAGCTTGCTGATCTCTCCGGACTGTCGGTTCCTACGATCCAACGCATGGAAGCGAGCGACACCGTGGTTCGCGGCAATGTCGATTCACTGATGAAGTTGATCACCGCGCTCGAGAAAGCCGGGATCGAGCTGATCAGCGAGGGGACGGCAAGCAGCGGGCAGGGCCGCGGGGTGCGGCTGAAGGATCGAGCGGCATCAGACAATGCCTCGCCAGGTGACCGTTCCAACGACAAGGTGGCGGGAGGTCGGATGCCCTGATGATGTCGGCGGTCGCTCTCCAGATGTCGTGCGTCGCGGCGCTCCTGGCGGCTGCCGCGCTGGCGATCGTGTTGAGCCGCTCAAGGAATGCCGCCGGCCTCATCTACGGCATGACGATAACCATCTCTGTCGTCGCGACTGCAGCCGCGATGAACTGGTTGGTCAGGGGCGGGCCGGAAACCTCCGCGCTCGTCCTGCCGGTCGGGCTGCCATGGCTCGGCGCGCATTTCCGCCTGGATAATCTCGCTTCCTTCTTTCTGGTCGTCGTCAATTTCGGCGGAGCGGCCGCAAGCCTCTATGGTCTTGGTTACGGCCACCATGAAACCGAGCCGCATCGGGTGCTTCCGTTCTTTCCGGCGTTTCTTGCCGGCATGAACCTCGTGATCCTGGCCGACGATGCGTTTTCCTTCCTGCTCTGCTGGGAGTTCATGTCGCTGGCGTCATGGGCGCTGGTGCTCGCGCATCACCGCGAACCCGGAAATGCTGCGGCGGGCTACGTCTATCTGGTGATGGCAAGCTTCGGTACGCTGGCATTGCTGCTGGCCTTTGGCCTCTTGGCGGGACCGGCGGGCGATTATGGATTTGCGGCCATCCGCGCCGCGCAACATGCGCCCGGCGCCGTCGGACTGGTCCTGATCCTGATGCTGCTCGGTGCTGGCTCCAAGGCCGGCCTGGTGCCATTGCACGTCTGGCTGCCGCTGGCGCATCCGGCGGCTCCGAGCCATGTCTCGGCGCTGATGAGCGGTGTCATGACCAAGGTCGCGATCTACGGCTTCATCCGTGTCGTCTTCGATCTGTTGGGACAGCCGGCCTGGTGGATGAGCGTGATCGTTCTTTTCCTTGGCGCCGTCACAGCCGTGATGGGGATTCTCTACGCCATGATGGAGCAGGACCTGAAACGCTTGTTGGCCTACAGCACCATCGAAAACGTCGGCGTGATCTTCGTCGGCCTCGGCCTTGCGCTGGGGTTCCAGGCCAACGGCTTGCGCCTCGCGGCCGCGCTCGCGTTCACCGCGGCGCTGTTTCACGTGCTCAACCACTCGCTGTTCAAGAGCCTGTTGTTCTTCGGCGCCGGCGCCGTGCTGACCTCGACCGGCAAGCGGGACATGGACAGGCTGGGCGGCCTGATCCACCGCATGCCAAAGACGAGCTTCGCCGTGCTGGTCGGCTGCGTCGCGATCTCGGCGCTTCCGCCATTCAACGGCTTCGTTTCGGAATGGCTGATGTTCCAGGCCGTGCTGCAAAGTCCGGACCTGCCGCAATGGGCGCTGAAGATCATGGTGCCCGCGGTCGGTGCGGCGCTGGCCCTTGCGGCAGCGCTGGCGGCGGCCTGTTTCGTCAAGGCTTATGGTGTCACGTTCCTCGGGCGGCCGCGCAGCGCGCCAGCAGAGACGGCGGGCGAAGTCGATCGCTATTCGCTCACTGCGATGTTCATTCTTGCCGCCTTGTGCCTGTTCGCCGGCATCCTGCCGGGCCTGGTGATCGACGCGCTTTCGCCCGTCAGCATCGACATCGTCGGTGGCCGCATGCCGGTCCAGGCCAACGAAGCCTGGCTCTCGATCGTGCCGATCGCCGACAGCCGCAGTTCATATAACGGACTGTTGGTGATGGTGTTCATCACGATCTGTGCCTCGTCGGCCGCGTTCTTCATCCATCGCTTCGCTTCCCGCGCGCTGAGGCGAGGGCCGGCGTGGGGGTGCGGATTTTCCGATCCCGTACCGGCTGCGCAATATTCCGGCGAAAGCTTCGCCCAGCCGATCCGCCGCGTGTTCGGTACGCTCGCCTTCCATGCCCGCGATCACGTCGCGATGCCGCCTCCGGGAGATACAAGGCCGGCGCGCCTCAGGATCGAATTGCATGATCTGGTGTGGGAGCGAGGCTATCGGCCGATCGCAGAGGCGGTCGGCTTTTCCGCCGGGTGGCTCAATCGCCTGCAATTCCTGACCATCCGCCGCTATCTCAGTCTTGTTTTCGCAACGCTCGTCACGCTGCTGCTGGTGCTCGCGATATGGTCGTGATCTCCGACATCATGGTTCAGGGCGCGCAGATGCTGCTGGTGCTGCTGCTCGCGCCGCTGCTGACCGGCTTCGTGCGCAAGGTCAAGGCCCGCCTGGTGCGCCGCGAGGGAGCTTCGGTCTTTCAGCCTTACCGCGACCTGCTGCGGCTGATGCGCAAGGAAGTGGTGCTCGCCGACAATGCGTCGTGGCTGTTCCGGGTAACGCCCTACGTGACCTTTGCCGCGATCTGGGTTGCCGCTGCCCTGGTGCCGACGTTCGCGACCGGCCTTCTGTTCAACTGGACGGCGGACCTGATCGCCATCGTCGCGCTGCTCGGAAGCGCGCGCTTCTTCCTGGCGCTCGCGGGCATGGATGTCGGCACCAGCTTCGGCGGCATCGGCTCCAGCCGCGAAGTCATGATCGCCGCGCTGGCGGAGCCGGCGATGCTGCTGATGGTGTTCTGCCTGGCTTTGGTCGCCGGGTCGACGCAACTGTCGACTGTCGCGAACGTCCTGGCCTCGTCCTACGTCGGACTACGGGTATCGCTTGGAATGGCGCTGATTGCGCTGATCATGGTCGCGCTGGCGGAGAACGGGCGCATCCCGATCGACAATCCGGCGACGCATCTCGAGCTGACCATGGTCCATGAGGCGATGGTTCTCGAATATTCGGGACGCCATCTCGCGATGATCGAATTCGGCGCCTTCCTCAAGCTGCTACTCTACATTTCGCTGATCGCCTGCGTGTTCATGCCCTGGAAGATCGCGGTGTTTGGCTCCGGCACGGTGGCGGCCTACGCGATCGGTGCCGGCGCCTATCTCGTCAAGCTCGCGGTTGCAGGTTTCCTGCTGGCGCTGTTCGAGACGGCGACGGCGAAAATGCGGGTGTTCCGCGTTCCGCAGTTCCTGGGCGCCGCGCTGATGCTCGGCCTGCTTGGAACGCTGCTGCTGTTCGTGTCGAGGAGCTTCTGATGCAATTGCACAGTCTCGCCTTCGACGTTTCCCATACGCTCGCCGGCGGGCTGGTCCTGATCAGTTTCCTGATGCTGTACCAGGACCGGCTCTATTCGTTGCTCAATGTGTTTGCGCTGCACGCCGTGGTGCTCGCACTTTCAGTCGCTTGGCAGGCCTTCATCCAGGACGCGCCGCATCTCTACGTCACGGCAGCCATCGCGCTGGTCTTCAAGGCGATCATCATCCCGGTGGCGTTGCATCGTATCGTGCAGCGGCTCGGAATCCACCGCGACATCGAGGCCGCAGTCGGAATCGGTCCGACCATGCTGGCCGGGATGGGGCTGGTGGCGCTCTCGATGGTGCTGATGCTGCGGGTCACGCCGGAGGCAGACCCATTGGCGCGCGAGGACCTGGCGTTCGCGCTCTCTGTCGTGCTGCTCGGACTGTTGGTCATGGTGACACGGCGCAACGCCGTGAGCCAGGTGGTCGGCTTCATGTCGCTGGAGAACGGGCTGGTGCTGGCGGCCACCGGCGCCAAGGGCATGCCGCTCGTGGTCGAGATCAGCGTGGCATTCTCGATCCTGATCGCGTTCATCGTGATCGGCATCTTCCTGTTCCGGATTCGGGAGCGGTTCGATTCCGTCGACATCTCCACGCTCGATGACTTCCGGGGAGAGCGGCGATGACCGGGCTCTCGTTCGATCCCGCGGCGGCCGTGCTGTGGATCCCGGCTGCATCGGCGCTGCTGCTCGCTGCGTTGCCCGACTACCGCCTGACGGCGCGCCTCAACATCGTGGCCAGTTTGGCGACCTTCGTTGCGGCGCTGTCGCTGTTCCTGATCGATCGTCCGCCGCCCGAGGCCTATCTGCTGGTGGACGACCTCAACATCGTCTTCATCGTCCTCAATACCTTCGTCGGATTCACGACCAGCATCTTCAGCGCAGGCTACATCGCGCATGAACTTGAAACCGGGCGGCTGACGCCGGTCTATCTGCGCTTCTACCACGCGATGTATCAGACCATGATGTTCGGCATGAATCTCGCATTCGTGTCGAACAATATCGGGCTGATGTGGGTCGCCGTCGAGGTGGCGACACTGACGACGGTGCTGATGGTCGGTATCTACCGAACGCATGCGGCGCTCGAGGCGGCCTGGAAATATTTCATCCTCGGCAGCGTCGGGATTGCGTTCGCGCTGTTCGGGACGATCCTGGTTTACATGGCGGCGCGACCGATCGTGGGCGAGGGGCCGGACGCCATGGTGTGGACCGTATTGGTCGGGCAGACCGCGAAGTTCGATCCGGCATTGCTCAACGTGGCCTTCGTCTTCCTGCTGCTCGGCTACGGCACGAAAGTGGGCCTGGCGCCGCTGCATGCGTGGCTTCCCGATGCGCATGCAGAAGGCCCGACGCCGATATCGGCGGTCTTGTCGGGACTCCTGCTCAACGTCGCGCTCTACGCGCTGTTGCGCTTCAAGATCCTGCTCGCCGCCAGCCCCGGTGCGATCGCGCCGGGCCCGCTGATGGTGACGATGGGGCTGATTTCCGTTGTGTTCGCTGCGTTCATGCTCTACCGGCGGCGCGACATCAAGCGCCTGTTCGCGTACTCGTCGATCGAGCACATGGGCATCATCGTGTTCGCATTCGGAATGGGCGGTCCGCTGGCCAACTTCGCCGGCCTGCTGCACATGGTGATGCACAGCCTGACGAAGTCGGCGATCTTCTTCGCCGTCGGTCACATTTCGCAGATCAAGGGCACGCAGCGCATTGCGCGGATACGGGGATTGACGGTGACCCATCCGGCGCTCGGGTGGGGGCTCGTGGTGGGTGTCGTAGCGATCGCCGGACTTCCGCCGCTCGGCATCTTCATGAGCGAATTCCTGGTCGTGAGTTCGACATTCGCGCGGCAGCCTTTGCTCGCCCTCGTGCTTGTCTTCGGCATCCTGGTCGCGTTCGGCGCACTGATCCTTCGTCTGACCAATGTCGCATTCGGCGAGCCGCGCGGCAGCAAGGCGCCGGCGGACGCTTCCTATCTGCCGATGTTTGCGCATCTCGCGCTGGTGCTGATCGCGGGCATCTATTTTCCTGGCCCGCTCGTCGACTGGTTTCAACATGTGGCGCGGCTCCTGGGATAGAGTGAGGAGGTCAGGCCATGCCCTCGCTGATTGATCTCGTCCTGACCGGCCGCCCGGCCGAGCGCCACGCGCCCTGGCGGCGGGCGATCGTCGACGCTGACACCTGGAATCTCGCCGCCGGCGAATTGGCGTTCGGCCGATGGAGCCTGCTCGGCCTGTGGGGTGAGCAAGCGATGGTGCACATGGCGGTGCGGGAGGAGGAGGCCGCGGAGATCGCAGTCCTCAGCCTCGAATGTGCGGACCGGCGTTTTCCGTCGATCGGACGGCATCACCCGCCGGCGCTTCGTCCTGAGCGCACCATCACTGATTTGTTTGGTCTTACGGCTGAGGGCTCGCCCGATGCGCGCCCGTGGCTCGATCACGGCGAGTGGGGCGTCCGGCATCCGCTCGGCGATTCCGTCGCGTCGCCTGTCAACTCGGCAGCTTACGCGTTTCTTTCCGCCGACGGCCCGGGCCTGCATCAGATCGCGGTCGGGCCGGTGCATGCCGGCATCATCGAGCCCGGGCACTTCCGCTTCAGTGCAAGCGGGGAAACCGTGGTCCGGCTCGAGCAGCGTCTTGGTTACGTCCACAAGGGCATCGACGGACTGATGGTGGGAGCGGACATCGATCGGGCGGTCCGGCTCGCCGGCCGTGTCTCCGGAGACAGCACGGTTGCTTACGCGCTCGCGTTCTCGCAGGCAGTGGAGGCGGCGCTGGGGCTCAAGGCGCCGTCCCGCGCGGTCTGGCTGCGGGCGCTGCTTGCGGAGCTTGAGCGGCTGGCCAATCATCTCGGCGACATCGGCGCCATCTGCAACGACGCGTCGTTCAACCTGATGCAGGCCCATTGCAACATCCTGCGCGAAGGAATCCTCCGCGCGGCCGATAGCGCCTTCGGTCACCGCCTGATGCGGGACATCATCGTTCCCGGCGGCATCGTCCGCGATCTCGACGAAAGCGGACGAGCAGCGATCCGCACGGTTCTCGACGATATCAGGCGGCGCTTTCCGGCGCTGATCGAGCTCTACGACAACACGGCATCGCTGCAGGATCGCACTGTCGCTACCGGGATCGTCACAGCGGCTCTGGCAAGACAATATGCTGCGGGCGGCTATGTCGGCCGCGCGTCCGGACGCGTGTTCGATGCCCGTTGCAGTCCGGGCTACGCTCCGTATGATGGGCTGCGCTTCGAGGTGCCGGTGCTCGACGGCGGCGATGTGAACGCACGCATCTGGATCCGAATTCGCGAAGTCGAGCAGAGCCTGTCCTTGACGGGGCAGATCCTGGACCGGCTGCCCGACGGTGAACTGCGCGTGCCGGTGCCCTCCCAAGCGGCGCCGCGAGAGGGCATGGCATTGGTCGAAGGCTTCAGGGGCGACATCATGGTGTGGCTCCGGCTCGCTGGCGGCCGGATCGACCGCTGTTATCTCCGCGACCCATCCTGGTTTCAGTGGCCGCTGCTGGAAGCGGCCATCGAGAACAACATCGTCGCGGATTTTCCACTCTGCAACAAATCGTTCAACTGCTCCTATTCCGGGCATGACGTTTAGGAGAAGACATGCGCAAGCTTCTCTTTCAGAGTCTGTTCCGAAGCCCGCTCGCGGAGCAGCCGCCGCTGCCCGAACAAGCCGCCGTCGACGAACTGGCGGCGGCGTTCCAGCGTGCGGCGCGGCGGCGCCTCGGCAGAAGCCTGTCGATCCGCGAAATCGATGCCGGCTCGTGCAACGGCTGTGAGCTCGAGATTCACGCGCTCAGCAATGCCTACTACGACGTCGAGCGCTTCGGAATCCGCTTCGTTGCTTCGCCGCGCCACGCTGATGTGCTGATGGTGACCGGGCCGGTGACGAAGAACATGCGCGAGGCGCTGGAGCGGACCTATCA
Source organism: Bradyrhizobium sp. LeoA1Lang (assembly GCF_055413685.1). Classification (NCBI taxonomy): domain Bacteria; kingdom Pseudomonadati; phylum Pseudomonadota; class Alphaproteobacteria; order Hyphomicrobiales; family Nitrobacteraceae; genus Bradyrhizobium; species Bradyrhizobium sp. LeoA1Lang. The sequence continues at coordinate 14,028 of NZ_JBVAPG010000012.1, forward strand.
TGCGACCCCCAATCCGAAATGGGTCGTCGCCGTCGGTGATTGTGCGCGCGACGGCGGTTGCTTTGCCGGCAGCTATGCGGTCGTCGGAGGAGTCTCGCAGGTCGTTCCCGTCGATCTTCATATTCCCGGTTGTCCGCCGTCGCCGGTCAAGATCCTGCAGGGACTGCTCTCTCTGCTCGATCGTACGGCGGCAAATGGCAGTTCGAGTTGAGGGGCGGGGAACGACTTCAGTTGTTCCAGGCCGGCCTGGTCGCCGGGTGTGTTCAAGTCGCTGTCGTCCTCGTAGTCACGCCGCTCGTGATCTCGTTCGCGTCGGGCTCCGATAACGACCGGGCATTTTCCGTCGTTGCGTCGCTGCGATCGGTCTACCTGTTGTTGGCCGCAGGAGTGGCGCTGACCAAGTGCCGCTATGTTGCGTCGACGAGCGCGCGAATCCGCCACGCGTCGCGCCGGCTATCGCCGTCGGAGCCGGAGCGCGTCGCCGGCACGCTCGCGATATGTCTGCTGGTTGCGGCCTTCGGATGCGCGTCGTTCGCCCTCCAGCCGCCGCCGGACATGCTGGCGGCCATGAATTGGCATCTCGGCGGTCACAATGCCGGCCCCATCGTGTGGCCGGCATTGATGAGCGTGGGGGTGGCGGGCTTCGGCTCGAACGCCCATGCCGCGGTCGATGCCTATCGGCTCTGACCGCGAAAAGGGTGTGGTTCAGCCCCGCCCGCGATAGGGCGCGACGCCCTGGTCGGGGACCCAAACGCCCTTGGGCAGGCGCCCGGTCTGGAAGAACACGTCGATTGGAATGCCGCCGCGCGGATACCAATAGCCGCCGATGCGGAGCCATTTCGGCTTGATCTCGTTTGCGATCCGCTTGCCGATCATCACCGTGCAGTCCTCGTGGAAGGCGCCGTGATTGCGGAAGCTGGCGGCGTAGAGCTTCAGCGACTTGGACTCGAGCAGCCAGCGGCCCGGCACGTAGTCGATCACGAGATGCGCGAAATCCGGCTGGCCCGTCACCGGGCAGATCGAGGTGAATTCCGGCACCGCGAACCGCACCAGGTAATCGGTGCCTGCTTGTGGATTCGGCACGCGGTCCAGGACGGCCTTGTCCGGGCTGTCGGGCCATTCGACGGCACGGCCGAGTTGCAGGGGTCTTTGCGCCATGAAATCTGTCCTTCGGGGAGCGCTGACATGGACGCAAGCGGGGTTGTTCGTCAACCGTCAAGGCGAGGCGCGAGCGTGACACATCGCTGACGAGTGCCAGCAGGATTGCGCCGGATCTATGCCGGCGCCGTCGTTTGAATCATGACGAGGCGGTCGTTGCCGGATTCGCCGCCCCAGGTCTCGCCCGGCCGGCCATCGAGCTGCCGCACATTCGCGCCGGGCTTGTCGCTCGGGAACGAGCGAAACGCCTGCGTCAGCGGATCGAAACGCACGATCGCGTTGGCCGAGAAATCGGTGAGCCAGACCTTGTCCTTGTCATCGACATGGACGGCATAAGCGCGCGGGTTGTCGCCCGGCAATTTCCAGGCTTTCCAGGAGCCATCGGCGGGATCGTGCATCGACACTTGGCCGCTGTTCCATTCGCTGATCCACAGCCGGCTCCGTGAATCCGACCAGATCCGCCGCGCGCCTTGCTTCGGCGTGGGCGGCTCGACCACGTTCGCTCGCCCCGTCGCGAGATCGATCCTGGCGATGTGACTTCCCGCAAGTGAGGCGTACCAGACATCGCCCTTCGGCGTGACCGTGATGCCGTAGGGGCCGACGCCTCTCGGCGCCTCGAATACTTTCATCGCGCCGGATTTGGGATCGAGCCGGCCGTAGTAGCCGGACTGACCGGTGAACCAGTAGATTCCGCTTTTGTCGAACACGCCGGTATTGAGATTGGCGTAGGCGAATTTTTCGGGCAGTGGAAACAGCGTCACCTTGTGATCGCCGGGATCGACGCGGGCAATCGCATTCTGTCCACCCTCGGTGATCCACGGCGCGCCATCCGAACCAAGGGTAACCCCGTGCGGCGCGGCGCCCTGTCCGAGGTCGATCAGCTTGAAGGTGCCGTCCCGCGGATCGAGCCGGCCGAGCTTCCCATTGCGCTGTCCGCAGAACCAGATCGTGCCGTCGGGGGCCGGCTTGACGTCGCGCGAGCCCATTCCGCGGGTTACCGGGAAATATTTCACGGGGAACGCGCCCGCCTGGGCCTCTTGGGCGCCGGCCCCGCGCAACACCGTGGGCGTGGCCAGAATTGTGGCAGCGCTCGAAGCGAGAAACTTGCGGCGATTCATTGCGTTACCCCGGCTTTGTAAAACAATGGGTTGAAACGCGAAGATCAGCATAAACCTACCACATTGCCGCGTCAGATGCGTGTCAAAGCGTAAGCGTTCACATTTGCCTGCATGCCGTGTATGACGCAGCGCATCCAACCAGAACCACACCTGAGGAAGTGCACATCATGACCGCCATCGTCGACATCATCGGCCGCGAAATTCTCGACAGCCGCGGCAATCCCACGGTCGAGGTCGATGTGGTGCTGGAAGACGGTGCGGTCGGCCGCGCCGCGGTGCCGTCGGGTGCCTCCACCGGCGCGCATGAGGCCGTCGAGCTGCGCGACGGCGACAAGGCGCGCTATCTCGGCAAGGGCGTGCAGAAGGCGGTCGGCGCCGTCAACGGCGAGATCTTCGAGGCGCTTAGCGATCACGCGGTCGAGGACCAGGTCCGGATCGACCAGATCATGATCGACCTCGACGGCACGCCGAACAAGGGCCGGCTCGGCGCCAACGCCATCCTCGGCGTCTCGCTCGCCTGCGCCAAGGCGGCCGCCGAGTCCTTCGACATGCCGCTCTATCGCTACGTCGGCGGCACCTCGGCGCGGACGCTGCCGGTGCCGATGATGAACATCATCAATGGCGGCGTGCATGCCGACAACCCGATCGACTTCCAGGAATTCATGATCCTACCGGTCGGCGCCGAAACCTTCGCCGAAGCGCTGCGCTGCGGCTCGGAAATCTTCCACACGCTGCGCGGCGAACTGAAGAAGGCCGGCCACAACACCAATGTCGGCGACGAAGGCGGCTTTGCGCCGAACCTGCCGTCCGCGGACGCCGCACTCGATTTCGTCATGAACGCGATCGGCAAGGCCGGCTACAAGGCGGGCCATGACGTGATGCTCGGGCTCGACTGCGCCTCCACCGAATTCTTCAAGGACGGCAAATACGTCTATGGCGGCGAGAACAAGACGCGCTCTCGCTCGGAGCAGGCGAAATATCTCGCCGATCTGGTCTCGCGCTATCCGATCGTCACCATCGAGGACGGCATGTCCGAAGACGACATGGAGGGCTGGAAGGAACTGACCGAGCTGGTCGGTAGCAAGTGCCAGCTCGTCGGCGACGATCTCTTCGTCACCAACGTGACGCGCCTTGCCGACGGCATCAGGAGCGGCCGTGCCAATTCGATCCTGATCAAGGTCAACCAGATCGGCACGCTGACGGAGACGCTTGCGGCCGTCGAGATGGCGCACAAGGCCGGCTACACCTCGGTGATGTCGCATCGTTCCGGCGAAACGGAAGACGCCACCATCGCCGATCTCGCGGTCGCCACCAATTGCGGACAGATCAAGACCGGCTCGCTCGCGCGCTCCGACCGGACCGCGAAGTACAATCAGTTGCTGCGCATCGAGCAGCAGCTCGGCAAGCAGGCACTGTACGCGGGCAAGTCGGCGTTCAAGGCGTTGGCCTAGGGCGGCTCGCGAACGTCGCCTTGGTCTCGTAGCCCGGGTGAAGCGGAGCGCAACCCGGGACCGCGGCCTCAACGTTCACCAGCGGCCCCGGGTTACGCTTGCGCTCCACCCGGGCTACGCAGGCTTCGGCCCTTGTTTGTTGCGGCCGGCCCGCCTAATTGAAGGCGGCCGGACAACAAGCAAGGGAGGGGTACGATGGCATCCGACGGCAAGACTGGGCTTCAGCTCCGTTCGCTGATCACGAAGAGTGGCGAGCTGGAAATTTCGCTGGTGGAGGTGCCGACCCCCGAACCCAGTCCGGACGAGATCGTGGTCCGTGTCGAGGCGACGCCGATCAATCCGTCCGACCTCGGGCTTCTGATCGGCCCTGCGGACCTTTCGACCGTCAAGGTCTCCGGCAGCAAGGAATCTCCGGTTATCTCCGCCAAGGTGCCGCAAGCGGCGCTTGGCGGGCTCGTGGCGCGGCTCGATCAATCGATGCCTGTTGGCAACGAGGGAGCCGGCGTCGTCGTGAAGACCGGATCGTCTGATGCGGCGAAGGCGCTGCTCGGCAAGACGGTCGCGCTGCTCGGCGGCGCGATGTATGCGCAGTATCGCGTGGCGCGGGCGAGGGACGTGCTGGTGCTGCCCGAGGGCACGACGCCTGCCGAAGGCGCTTCCTGCTTCGTCAATCCGCTGACGGCGCTCGGCATGACCGAGACCATGCGGCGCGAGGGCCACAAGGCGCTGGTGCATACGGCGGCCGCCTCCAATCTCGGCCAGATGCTGAACAAGATCTGCCTCAAGGACGGCATTCCGCTGGTCAACATCGTGCGCAGCAAGGCGCAGGCCGACATCCTGCACAAGATCGGCGCCAAGCACGTCGTCGATTCCTCCGCGCCGACATTCGTGGATGACCTCACCAACGCGCTGGTCGAGACCGGCGCCACCATCGCCTTTGACGCCATCGGCGGCGGCAAGCTCGCCGGCCAGATCCTCAACGCGATGGAAGTCGCGATCAACAAGACCGCCAAGGAATACAGCCGCTACGGCTCGGCCGTGCACAAGCAGGTCTATATCTATGGCAGCCTCGACACCGGCCCGGTCGAACTGCCGCGCGGTTTCGGCATGGCCTGGGGCGTCGGTGGCTGGCTCCTGACCTATTTCCTGCAGAAGCTGCCGCCGGCGGATTTCGCAAGGTTGCGCCAGCGGGTGGTCAACGAACTCAAGACCACCTTTGCGAGCCATTACACGCAAGTGGTGTCGCTGCCGGAGGCGTTGTCGCTCTCCAACATCGCTATCTATGCCAAGCGCGCCACCGGTGAGAAATTCCTGATCAATCCGAACAAGTAGTGCCGTAGCCCGGGTGAAGCGCCAGCGTAACCCGGGACCTTCGTAGATGTTGATGCAAATGCCCCGGGTTGCGCGTTCCGCTCCACCCGGGCTACGGGGTGGCGCCTGATTTGCAGTCAGCTCCCTCGTTTTCCGCCAGGCTCATTTCCGCGAACACTGTGTTTCCGCAATTGCATGTTCCATGCACTTGCATTCTTTTGGTGGTCGCGGCTTAAGTCGCGCGTCGAACTCGTCGATCGAAGGGAACCCAAATGGCCTACACCGTCGTCACCATCGCAGGCAGCCTGCGCAAGGAAAGCTTCTCGCTGAAGATCGCTCGCGCGCTGGCAAAGCTCGCGCCGTCCTCGCTGAAGCTCGACGTCATGACCCCGAACGGCATTTCCTTCTTCAACCAGGACCTGGAGGCCAACCCGCCGGCCGACTGGCTGGCATTTCGGGAGAAGCTGCAGCAGTCGAACGGCATCCTGTTCGTGACGCCGGAATACAACCGTTCGATCCCCGGCGTCCTGAAGAACGCCATCGATGTCGGCTCACGCCCGTATGGCAAGAGCTCGTTCAACGGCAAGCCGGTCGGCATCGTCAGCAATTCGCCGGGGCCGCTCGGCGGCGTGTTAGCCGCCAAGCACCTGCAGAACATCCTGCCGGGGATTACGGGTCCGATCCTGCAGCAGCCGGAGATCTATCTGAACGCGATCGGCGACGGCTTCGACGCCAATGGCGAGGTCACCAAGGACGCGCTCCGGCAGGTGCTGCAGCAGTACGTTGACGCGTTCGCGGCCCATGTCGAGAAGCACAACAAATAGCTTCACTTTAGGAGTCCATTAACCGCGGCGTCCCAAGCTGGCAGCATGGTCTCCCGCACGCGCCTCAAATCGATCCTGACCGGGCTCGCCCTCTACACGATGGCGGCCCTGATGATCGGGTATTTCGGCGTCAACGCCTATACCGGCAAATACGGCCTGAACGCCCGGCAGGAGCTCGACCAGGAGATCATCGCGCTGACCTCCGAGTTGCAGCGGCTGAAGAAGGAACGCATCGAAGGCGAGAAGCGGGTGTCGTTGCTCCGTTCAGAGAGCCTCGACCCCGATATGCTGGACGAGCGTGCCCGCTTCCAGCTCGACTACGCCAATCCGCGTGACCTGGTGCGGATCAGCAAGTCGAACTAATTGTCGAGCCGTCCCAATTGCCGTAAGGTGGTGGAAGCGTTCCGAGCGCAGTGGCCCCAATCGGGGTAAAAAGAACGCATCAAACGCCAGCGAGCCCCGCGATGGCGGTCCAGCTCCTACCGTGACTGACTTTGACGAAGGTCAAGGAAGCCATGGTCCGCATGCCCCAATATTGGGTCAAGGGAGGGAGTATCAGCGGGATGAAGGAGCTTAAGCTCGCTCATCACGCGGCCCGTGTCGAGGCCGCGATCGAAGCCGGGCAGGCCGCGAGATCCGCGCTCGTGGCGTCATGGCGACGGTCTTCCCGATTGCATCAGCTTGATCCCGCCGGAACACGGCCGCCGCAACGGCTGACCGGGGCTGAGCTCCAAGTGGCGCGGGAGCGGGTCGCGCCGCTATTGCGCGCGGCGCAAGCCAGCATGGACCGGCTGTACCAGGCGGTGGGCGCCGCCGGCTGCTGCGTGCTGCTCGCCAATCACGACGGTATTCCGCTGGAGCGGCGCGGCCACGTGGCTGATGATTCCACCTTCGAGGACTGGGGTTTGTGGACCGGTGCGATCTGGAACGAAGAGCACGAGGGCACCAATGGCATCGGCACCTGCCTGGTCGAGCAGCGCGTCCTGACCATTGACCGCGACCAGCATTTCTTCACCCGCAACACGCTGCTGAGCTGCACCGCGGCCCCGATCTATGACGAGCACGCAAGGCTCGTCGGCGTGCTCGATGTCTCCTCGTGCCGCGCCGACCGTACCGACGCGTTCGCCAATCTGATTGCGCTCGCGGCGGGCGAGGCGGCACGGCGAATCGAGGCCGAGCTGTTCCGCAACGCCTTTGCCAACGCTCGGATCGTGCTGACACCGCCGACCGAAGCCCATGGCGGCGGCTTATTGGCGATCGACAGCGACGACCTCGTGATCGGCGCGACGCGTTCGGCGCGGCTCGCCCTGGGTATCCCGCCCGACCGCACCCTCCGGCCGGTTCCGGCGGCCGACTTGCTCGATGGCCGGGAAGGGCGCTGCGAGCACCTTGGCGACGCGCAGCGCGCGGCGCTGCAGCGGGCGTTGGCGCGTGCGCAGGGCAATGTCTCGGCCGCGGCGAAGGCGCTCGGCGTCAGCCGCGCCACCCTGCACCGCAAGCTGAAGCGCTTCGACCTCAAGGGGCATTAGAGCATAATCCGGAAAAGTGGATACCGGTTTTCCGGAAAGATCATGCTCAAACAAAGAGATGAGATCATGATCCGATTCCGTCCAATCGGATCATGATCTAAGCCGGAAACGCGCGACTCGGAGTTATCGGTGGACGCTGTGTGGAACACTGGCTAATTGGCCGTGGGGCGCTCGACGGGCTGTGAACGGGTTGATAAGCCGCTCTCCGCAAGGAGAGTTTGAGTCGGGACATGACCGTTGCGATCGAGATGGGGCACACGACGGCCGGCGCCCCGGCTGTTCTGGACCTCGAGGAATTGCTGGCGACCCGCCTCCTGGTGCAAGGCAATTCAGGCTCCGGCAAATCCCATCTGCTGCGCCGCCTCCTTGAACAGAGTGCCGCCTGGGTGCAACAGGCCATCATCGACCCCGAAGGCGATTTCGTGACGCTGGCCGATCGTTTCGGTCATCTCGTGATCGATGCCGAGGACCATACCGAGCGAGGCCTGCAGGTTGCCGGCGAGCGGGCGCGCATCCATCGCGTCTCCACCGTGCTTAATCTCGAGGGGCTGGACGCAGAGAACCAGATGCGCCGCGCCGCCGCCTTCCTCGGCGGCCTGTTCGACATCGAGCGCGACCACTGGTATCCGATGCTTGTGGTGGTGGATGAAGCGCAGCTCTTTGCGCCGGCGATCGCCGGGGAAGTTTCGGACGAGGCGCGCAAGCTCTCGCTCGGCGCCATGACGAACCTCATGTGCCGTGGCCGCAAGCGTGGGCTTGCCGGGATCATCGCAACCCAGCGACTTGCGAAGCTCGCCAAGAACGTCGCGGCCGAGGCGTCCAATTTCCTCATGGGCCGAACTTTCCTTGATATCGACATGGCGCGCGCTGCCGATCTTCTCGGCATGGAGCGGCGGCAGGCGGAGGCCTTCCGGGACCTGGAGCGTGGACAATTCATGGCGCTGGGCCCGGCGCTGTCCCGCCGTCCCCTGGGGCTGCGCATTGGCCCGACGGATACCCACGCGCGCAATGCGACGCCGCGACTGCTGCCGCTGCCGGAAGCGACGCTGGAAGACGCGCGCGCCGTGATCCTGGCAGCGCCGCCGCCCGAGGCTGGCCGGCCGCAGCGCCGGCCGGCGCCGGATCTTCTCGAACAGCTCAGGGCGGCGAAGTCCGCGGTCCCGGATATCCGTCCCGAAGCGATTGAGGTGCCAATCAGCGATGAGGAGCTGGCCGAGCGGCGCGAGCAGGTGGACCGTATCCTGAGCGCCGTCCTTGCAGAGCCCGATGCGGGATTCCGCGCCATCGGTGTCCTCTATCAGGAGTTCGTGGTCCGCTGCCGGATAGAGGGCCTCGGTTCGGCGGTGCCGGACCTCAACGACTTCCGCCGCATGCTGACGCGCGCCCGCGCCGGGCTCGGCTCCGATCTGGTCGAGGATGACGCGTGGCAGGATGTCTCGCTTCGCGCCTCCATTTTGCCGGAGGATATGCAGGGCGTCTTCATGATGATCGCCCGCGCGGCGAAGGAGGGCCGGCCGTGCCCCAGCGATGCAGCGATTGCGCGCGCCTATGGCTCACACTCGTTACGCCGCGCGCAACGTCTGCTGACATATATCGAGGATCAGGGCCTTATCGTCTGCCAGCTTGACGGTGCAGGTCGAAGGATCGTGACACTGGTCGAACTGGCCTGGGCGACAGCCCCAGGCGACCCGAATGCCGAGGAACTGCCGGCGGAGCAAGGTTGCAGCGCTGCGTCGCTATGATGCGACGATCGGGCAGGGCATAGACAGCTTTTCCGCCCAATAGCTGATCGTCAGGCGGCGGCGACGACAATCGCGATCTGCCGCGTTTCCGGGGTAGCCTGCCATGGATTCCCTCTGATCACCTCGATGCGGGCCTGCCCGGATTGGAGCGCCCGAAACAACGCGCTGGTCGGCGGTCCGGCCGGGCTCAGCACACAGCCGTCATCCGAGACCACGCCGGGCGAGAAGACCCCCACGAGTTCGACGGCCGTCCCGCCTTCCAGAACGCGCCCGCCGGTTGCCCCGAATAGCAGCAAGTCTCCCACCCGCACATGCAGCACGGGTGGGGGGGCGTCGCATGCCTGGATCTCGATAAGGTGCGCCAAAGCGTTACTGCACCATTTCCTCGTCCACTTCGACGTCTTCCGATGGCGACCATTCGTCGGCGAGGCCCATCCCAGCCTGGATCGACGGGGCACGCTCAGCCGACACCTTCGGGTAGATCCGCCCGGCGAACGCGGCGTCGGTGGCGTTGATGTCTATGCCTCCCCGGATCGGCTCGCCGGTTTTCGTAATCGATCCCGGAAGCTGGTAGCACATGATCGAATCCTGGTCCGGCGGGGTGCCCATGATCGTATCCTGGCTGAGCGGTGTCAGCACCTGCTGGTCCACCATCTCGCGAGACCAACCCTGTGTGCGCAGGAAGAAATCGTACGCCTTCTCTGGATCTATGAGCGCAACCAGCTCCTCACGCATGTGCTCATGCGGGAAGCCGAGCGTGTGCCCGGCTTCATGACGAACCACACGATGGAATTCGCGTTCCGGCATGTTCATCGTGAAACCCTGGAGGTTCAGCGTCGGCCGATTGCTGGGGATATGCAGAATGTCGGTGCCGAGATAGGACCAATATCCGGCTTGATTCCGCGAGATACGCACCTTCCCGACACCGCGGGTCTCCACGAACGAGATGCCGGCGGTTTGGTTCCAGGCATCCATGTGCTGAATGATCCGGCGGCGCAGATCGCTTGGCCCGCCATCCAGAAAGCTGACCGTGAGTTGCCGCTGCTGCGGGCCCCAATACTTCCCAACCAGAACTGAAATCGCTGCCGGCGAGAGCACCAGACCGCGCGCCACAGCGCCGATCGGGCCGAAGCTAACCCGATTCACGGGGTTGATTGATATTGCGGTCTTTGCGGCCTTCTCGACCAGACGATCGGGCAGTTGCTTAATCGAACAGTGCGCGTTTCTCCCACCCGCGTGGATATGGGAACCTCGCGTCGTCTCGCCATGCGGTTTGCTATCGTCTTCGTCCGTATACGGACCGCTATCCACGGCTGTCTGAGCCACCTCCGCGATTCTCATCAAAGCCTGGCGGAGTTTCTGGTCGCTATCGCACATGTTATCCTCCTCCTCGTTGCTGCTTGCTGGCGTCGTCGACATTCTGCTGGAAGAGATGGCATTTGCTCGATCGTGGCAGGTGACGGCGCATTCCGCGTTTCGTCCACCCTTTCGAGCCGCCTTTGCTGTCAAGATAGTCTGCTTGTGCCTGTATTCGGCGTCGATCCGTAACGCTCTTGCGGATCACGTAGCGAACTTGCCCATCCGGACCCAGGATGACGGTAGAGCCGCCGAAAACTTCACTTGTTGCTTTCGAGCTCTGCTTGCACCAGCGCCGCTGGGTGATCTCGGCTACAGTATCGAAGGTGACCTGCCGGTCCGGTCCGACACGACGCAGGGATCGAATAGAACCAACAACGGCCGGATCGACGCGATCGCCCTCCAATCGGCTGTCGCCTGGCAAGGCACAGCCGAACGCATGTGCATATCCTGGCCGCATGACATAGGCCCCAAGTGCCTCGGCCTGGCGTCGCAGCTCGGTCTCATCGGCTGCTCGTCCCGGATCGCCGGCGAAGCGCATCTCCTTGAAGTGCAGGGCTTCGATCGGTTCCATCTTTCTGTCAGGTGGTCGCCACAGCAGAGAATCCTCCGCGAGGTCCGGCACGTCATCGGCGTAGATGCGGCGGCGCGCGAACGAATCGATGATGGCCTCGCGATAGCCGAAGGGATCGTCTTGAACGAGATCGAAATCCGCAGTGATCAGGGCTCGCAGATATTCGCCAAAACGCAGGTCGAACGGCGGGCAGTAGTCGATGGCACGTATGCAAATTGAAAGAAACTGCGATGCCAATGTGCTTGCCTGGTCCGCGAAAATCCCGGCGAGCTCCGGGCCGGGAGCTTCACCGGGAGCCAGACGCGCCAGGCGAAGGTACCGTTTCGTCTTCCGCCGCAGTACCGTCGCGAATGCTTCGAAGATCGCAGTTACCAGAAGCGAACCGCGCTCGTGTGGCTCGTCTCCAGCCTTGTCATACCGTTCGATGCTGCGTTCCTCGTGCTGCCCAGGGCCAGCGAGAGTGATCGCTGAGCGTAACGGTCCGCCAGAACCTGTGGCATGTCCGAATTGGGAAGCGAGTGACAGAAGCAGCTCATCGGTCTCAAGCTTGGCGCCCGACCGCTCAATCGCGGCATGAACGACATCCGAATATGAGAAGTGCATGAGGATTGCCACAAGGTCGGCAAATCCTTCGTGGAAGGCCGAGACATCCGGGTGGGTCGGCAGCCGAAAGCGCGTCCGGAGACCATCCAGCAACGCGTGAGTCATTTCGTGCACGATGATGTCGTGTGAAAGGCTGGTGAAGACCCGGCCATGGGGGCGGCTGCGCCCCTGAACGTCACCATCGGCACTGAAGTATCCGAACTTGAGTTCACCTGCTGACGGATCGTAGTAGGCGTTGCGGTCGCAGAACGCCTGCGGTCGAATCCTGAGCTTTGGATAAGCTTGGCCGGGCTTGGCACGGAAGCCCCAGCACGGATCGCGGCCAAGCGCCCGCCGGAAGGCATAGTAGGTGGACGCACAGACGGCGTAGACCATTTGTTGCCGGAACATGGGGTCGGACGGCGAGGGGACTCGTCCGCTCTCCATCAGGATGCGAGGATTGTCCAAGTCCACCGGCTCGTTGGACTGCCCGGTCGTTTGGTCCCAATCGACCACTTCCAGGATGCTGCCCACTGGACCCGAGCTCAATTGTTCGAATGGGACGTTTATCGTAGCCACTGCGCCATCCAGGCGACTTGCCGTTGGATCGAGTGTGTAGATTCTAAGCGGCCGAAAGATCGGATCGTGGTGCGCCCGTTGGTACGGCTGCACTGAGGCAGTGGCCAAAAAAACCGGATCCACAACAAAGTAGTTGGCCGATGCAGCCAGATCGCCCTGTACCTTGTGGCTTTCAGAGCGAGACGCCACATCAGGCTTCAGGGTGTCATGCAGGGTCGGCTTCGTCGTGTTGTCCACAAAACGACTCCCCGGCACAAATCAACTGGTAAGGCCCGATCATGCGTGAGTGTCGGGCCAAATAAACTGTTTCATCTGATAGACGATCAGTAGTCCTTTCCTTGACCGTCTATTTCACTCCCGTGTCACCCAATAGCTATTTTGCAAGCGATTGCGTCTTCGGCCTTTGAGGCGCACACCGGCATGAACCGAACTGTTATCCATGCAGTACGCAGCCGTACGCAGAAAAAACGGCGCGTGTATTTTACAACGTGATCCGTCGCCGGTGTGTGTGCTGGTTCACGCTGCAAGCATGGTGTGACTCAATCGGCGTATTTCAGCACGCTTCTCTACAAATCGGCCCATTCCAGCGCGTCCAGGCGCAGCAATGGGATCGTCCTCTTCGACGACAGACTGATCGACTACAGATGCCTATCGAATTGCGCGATCGCAGCCGCGGTATTGGCCGAGATCGGCGAGGTCGAGCCCGGACTGGTAAATCGTCCCGCGGATCGCCCTTGCTGATGTTCTGGGTACAATCGAATTTTGTCTTCGCGTCCTGCAATTTTGCCCTGCGACAATCCGTATAGCTTAGCTCAAATTTCAACCATAGGGTAGCCATTTCCGCGAGGACAACTTGTCGCGCAGCAGTAGTCGCTTGCCTGACAGAACTCTTGGTCGAACGATACGGTCAGGCTGCGCGCGTCATCGCATCACTCAGAGACATATGGTCGCTGTTCCCTTGCGGCGCGCAACTTGACATGCAGTAAAATTACTGCATTTTGATCCGGGTGGACGACGACCAGCTCGACAATGTCTTCAAGGCGCTCGGCGATCCCGTGCGTCGCCGCATCCTTGATCGCTTGGCGAAGCGTCCCGCGCAGTCCTTGTTTGAGATCTGCGCTTCGTCGGTCGCAGAGGATGGCAGAAGCCTGTCGCGACAAACGATCTCGCAGCACCTCGACATGCTGGAGAGGGCTGGGCTTGTCCAGACGCATTGGAGCGGGCGCACCAAGATGCATACTCTCGACACTGCGCCTCTGCGGAAAGCCGCCGACGCCTGGCTCAACAAGCATCTGAAAAAAGGGAGTGGAACATGAGGATCTATGTCATGAGCGTCTTCGTTGACGATCAGGCCAAAGCCCTGGATTTCTACACGGAGAAGCTGGGTTTCATCGTGAAGCACGATATCCCGCTTGGCGGCGATCATCGCTGGCTGACTGTTGTGTCGAAGGAGGCACCGGAAGGAACGGAGCTCCTGCTTGAGCCGAGTGAGCACCCCGCCGTTGGGCCATACAAATCTGCGCTTGTGAACGATGGGATTCCTGCAGCGTCCTTCAAAGTGGATGATCTCGAAAAAGAGTTCGAGAGATTGCGCGACCTCGGTGTCGAATTCACGGTACAGCCGATGGATGCTGGCCCCGTCAGAATGGCTGTCTTTGACGACACATGCGGCAATCTCGTTCAGCTCGTCGAAATGCTCGAAGGAAGGTGAGGGCGGCAACGTCAACGGCGCGGCCGCACATATCGGCTACGGGTCAGAAGCGGCGAAGCCTAGCCGCATGTCATATCGATTCTGAAACAGGAGGCGACCTTGCAAAGGGAAGGTTCCGATGCTGCGATGAAGCCGCCTCCTTTGGTGCGCGTGAAGGAACCTTCACTACAGCTCCAATGTTACACTCACCCGAGCGCGCGAGACGCATAGCATCAGCCGGTCCTGCCGCTTCGACGTCGGCAACACCTTGTCGCGATGCAGGACAATGCCGTCGCGATAGCCACATTCGCAGGAGCCGCAGACGCCCATCTCGCAGGACGACGGCAGCGGGAAATCATGCTCGCGCAGCACATCGAGCAACGACTTATCCGCAGGCACCAGAATCCGCTGCCCGGTGGACGCCACGGTGGCCTCGAACGGCTCGGGCTTGAAGTTCTCATCCACCGTCATCTGAAAATGTTCGCAGTGAATCTGCTCCTCGGACCATTCCGACAGCGACGACTGCACAGCATCAAGCAGCCGTTGCGGCCCACAGATGTAGACGTGGGTGCTGGGACTGTGTGGACCGATCACTGCCGGATCGAACCGTTCGCCGTGTTTGGAGAACCAGCATTGCAGATCATCGCCGCAGACCTGCACCAGTTCAGCGAGCAGCGGCGCCTCGGACGGCGACCTCGCACAATAGTGGAGCGTAAATGCCTTGCCCCACTGCTTCAGGCTGCGCGCCATCGCCAGCAACGGCGTGATGCCGATCCCGCCCGCAATCAGGACATAGCGTTCGCCGTCCGACGTTAGAGGAAGATTGTTGCGCGGCGCGGAGATGTGGACTTCGCAGCCCTCTCTCAGTGTCTGGTGCGCCCACACCGAGCCGCCACGGCCGTTCGCCTCCCGTTTGATGGCGATCTCGTAGCGCGCGGTGTCGGCTGGATCGCCACACAAGGAGTATTGCCGCACGCGCCCGTCGGGCAGGCGCATGTCGACATGGGCACCCGCGCTCCATTCAGGCAGAGCCGGCCGCAGGGGATGAACGAGCTTCAGGTGAACAACGTCCGGTGTCGAGAAGCTCAGATTCTCAACACGCAGCTTCATGATCAAACGTGCTGTCATGGGCTTAACAACTCGATCTTGTCGCCTGGGTGGATGATGCCGCCACGCTCGATGCCACAGTTCAGTCCGGAGCGATTGTAGAGCGGGAGGAAGACCGGCAGACCCAAAAGCTCTTCCAGGTACTTGCACGGAAAGTTCAGCCGCCCGCCGCGCAGGATCACGTCGCCGACGCGAAAACGCCGCCCGACGAGATGGTTCAGCGGCACGCCCTTCACTGTCAGATTGCGGCGGTGGTCGCGCGGCTCCAGCGTGATCGGCGCCTGCTGCAAGGGAGGATCGTTGCGGGAGATAGCATCCAGCGCTTCCTGCTCGATCAGCGTGAGCTCGCGTACATCAGGCTTCGGCGAATAGGTGCCGAGACCGTTATAGTAACGGTCGCCAACGATCCCCCGTCCCGCCACGCATTCCGCCTCGGCAAGCTCCTCCATCTCGTAGCTGGCGCTTGGCGCGATGTGGATGTGCAGCAGGACGCCGCGCCACTGCGTGGCGCCGCCGTCTTTGGTGACGGCGACCGAACCTGCGGGATGCGCGAACGCCTCGATCATCTTCGGCGGCGGCCGCCCTGGCGAACGCATGTTCATGGCTTATCCTTTGGTGCGTAGCGCAATGGCTTCGACTTCCACTAACGCATCCTTCGGTAGCCGCGCGACCTCGATGGTCGAACGCGCCGGCGGCGCATAGCTGAAGAACTCGGCGTAGATCCCGTTCATCACGGCGAAGTCGTCCATGTTCTTCAGGAACACCGTGGTCTTGACGACGCTCTCGAAGGAAGCGCCGCCTGCTTCCAGCACCGCGGACAAATTGGCCAGCGACTGGCGTGTCTGCTGTTCGATGCCCTCCGGAATCGTCCCGCTTGCAGGATCGATCGGAAGCTGCCCGGACGCAAACACGAGTTGGTCGGTCCGCACGGCCTGCGAATACGGACCGGCCGCGGGCGCGGCCTTGTCGGTGCTGACGAGGAATTTGGTAGTCATGTGGTCTTCGCTTTCTTTTTCTGACGTTCGAGTCGAGGTCTATCCCGCGAGAAATTCCTCGCGGTTCATGTTGGCTTTGCGTGCGCGCTGATACTCGATGATGCGCGCGGTTTCGCTGGCGACGGCTTCACCCAGCATGCGCTGGATGATGTGCAGCGTGGTGTCGATGCAGAGCGACACGCCTCCGCCCGTCACCACCGCACCGCTGTCGACGATGGGAGCCTCCTGCGCATCGATCTGCGGATACGTGCTGCGCATCCGCCCGAGCGGTGATACCTCCGGTGGCGCGATCGCGCGTTTCGTGGTGGCGGCGATGCCGTCGAGCACGCCGCTGGCCGCGAGGATCATGCCGCCCGTACAGACGGAGGCCACCTGCGTCGAGGCATGGACGCGCCGGATGTAGTCCAGGGTTGTCTCCGACACGGCCTGCTGCTCCCATCCCGGACCGCCGGTCACGATGACGACATCGCACACCGGCGCATCGTCGATGCCGAACTGCGCGATGACGTCGAGACCATTGGACAGGCGGACGATACCCGCCTTCGGCGCGATGGTGCAGATGCGGATGCGAGGAACGATCCGGCGTGCCATGGACAGCACGCCGAAGGTTGCGAGATCAATCGGCTCGACGCCGTCGTAGATGAAGATTCCAAACAGCATGGAGCTTTTCCGCTTCAGCCGATAGTGTCATCCTTGGTTTCCCGCGCGGCAAAGGCCGCCCACAGCGTCAGGATGGCGATGCCGATCATCATCACCGAGACGCCCGCGGTGCCGCCGAAGTAACCGACCAGCGCCGTAGCGATGATCGGCGAGAATCCGCCGCCGATGGCGGCCGCCGCCTGAAATCCGAACGAAGCGCCGCTGTAGCGAACCCGCGGCCCGAACAGTTCGGGAAAGTAGGTGGATTCCAGTCCGAACATCATGCCGTGCCCGAAATTCATGGCGATGATGATGGCCAGCGTCACCGTGGCGACGCTCTTGGTTTCCAGCATCCAGAACAGGGGAAACGCGAAAGCGATGGTGAACAGTGCGCCCAGGATGAAGAACACGCGGCGACCGATCTTGTCCGACAGCCAGCCGAACAGAGGCAGCGTGATCAGCTCGAACAATGCGGCATACATCACCGCATCGAGCATCATCTGCTTGGGCAGCGCCAGTGTCGTTGTGGCGTACACGACCACGAACACCGTGAGCATATAGACCCAGGACACTTCGGACAGCTTCAGGCCGACGGCGATGAGGAACGTCCTGAAGTTTTTGCCGAGAGCCTCGCCGAACGGATTCTTCGAGAACGAGTCGGTGGCCTTCATCTTCTCGAAGACCGGTGTCTCCGGAACCCGCGAGCGGATGAACGTACCGAGCGCGAGCAGAAGGACGCTGGCCAGGAACGGAATGCGCCAGCCCCACGCCTGGAAGTCGGCCTCGGGAAGCTTCGTCGCCAGCGCAAACACCAGCGTCGCCAGCACCAGGCCGATGGGAAAACCGATCTGCACGAAGCTGCCGTAGAAGCCGCGCTTGTCGGCGGGCGAATGCTCGATGACCATCAGCGAGGCGCCGCCCCACTCACCGCCAAGGCCGATGCCTTGAATGATGCGCAGCAGGATCAGGAGGATGGGGGCGAGCACACCGATGGAGGCGTAGTTCGGCAGTAACCCGATGCAGAACGTGCTGAGGCCCATGATGAACATCGTGAGCACGAGCATCGACTTGCGCCCCATCCGGTCGCCGAAGTGCCCGAACAGCGCGCCGCCTAGCGGGCGGGCCACAAAGCCGACGGCGTAAGTGCCGAGCGCGGCAAGCGTTCCCGTCAGCGGATCAATGGTCGGAAAGAACGTCTTATTAAACACGAGCGCCGCAGCGGTCGCATAGATCAGGAAGTCATACCACTCAATGATGGTGCCGACGCTGCTCGCAATCACGATCGATCGCATCTTGGAGCCAGCCGTTCGGGCGTCAGATATGGTCGCAGCAATGCTCATTTCCAACTCCTCAAAAAACCCCGGGGAACACATTTCCCGTTTATGAGAGATTTTTCTAAAGTAGTGGATGCAAGCGGTGTGCCGGAATTCCTCCGCCGAAAACGCTGAGCTTTTTCGCAAGCTCGAATGCTTTGATGAATTTGGAAGCTGCTGGCGTCAAAAAAGCCCGCAAATTCGGCGCTGCATGCGAGTACGGCAAGGCGCCTGCGACGGCGCGCCGACGCCCATCAATTGACCGAAGTGACTGAAAAAGCAGCTTTGGCCGCGGCATCGGTCACGGCGGATCACGACGCGGATAGGAGATTAGTTTCCACTTCAGTGGATCACGATCGTACCTTCGCGGTGTCGATCACGAGGAAATACTCGCATGGCGTCTTGCCGAGATTGAGGAACGAATGGTCGGCATCCGCCTGGAAATAAAGGGAATCCCCCTGATTGAGATTGACGCGCTGATCGCCGATCGAGACCCGCATCCGTCCGCGCAGCACGAAGATGTACTCCTCCACGCCCCGGCGATGGGCCACGAAGGTTCCGGTTTCCGCTTCCGGCGGCAGCGTGTTGAGCACCCAGTCGATCCCGCGCCCGGGAAGCACCGGAGAAATACACCGCCGCAGGAAGCCGGATTCCTCGTCCCTCAGGATCGGCTGGCGGGCGGCCGGGATATAAACGATCTCGCGTTCGACCGCGGGCGCCATCAGTTGGGAGAACGTGACGCCCAGAGCTTCCGCCAGCTTGGACAGGATCACCGTGGAGGGAACCGTCTCGCAGCGCTCGATCTTGGAGATCATGGAGCGGCTGACACCGGACGCCTCGGCGAGCTGTTCGAGCGAGAAGTTGTTCTTCTTCCGGAAATGACGAATCTCTTCGGCGAGAACCGAAAGCTGAGAACTGTCACTGGGATCTAAAGTGCTCAAACCGGTAATCCTTTTGATGAGCACTACTCTTACGGATTCAGAATGGTAAGGGCAATCTGGAGGTTGGATGGCGGCACTCGCTGTCCTCACGGTTTATCTGCGCTTCGAGAGAAGTTTCTGGAAGCTCACGCAGCCCTATCGTCCTCCAGAATGAAACGCGTCGGTCCCCGCGTTCTGAGTGTCGCAAATCTGCGACAGGTTGGCGTCGTGTTCTGATGCCACCCCGCTGACATCCTTGCTTCCGCCCGACATGTTTTTCCTGCCATCGCGCGGCATGAGCCGGCGGCGGTCAGCAATCAAACAACAGCGGGAGTGAAGCATGAACAAGCCTGAATTCCTCACGACATCGACGAACCCGTTCGCGGAGCGCTACGACAATTTCATCGGCGGCAAATGGGTCGCGCCGCGCTCGGGCAAGTATTTCGACAACGCCTCGCCGGTGACCGGCAAGGTGGTCTGCAAGATCGCGCGCTCGGATGCGCAGGACATCGAGCTCGCGCTCGATGCCGCACATGCCGCCAAGGACGCGTGGGGACGCCATAGCGTCGTGGAGCGGGCCAACATCCTCAACCGGATCGCCGACCGCATGGAGGAGAACCTGGAGCGGCTCGCGATCGCCGAGACCTGGGACAATGGCAAGCCGATCCGCGAGACCCGCGCCGCCGACGTGCCGCTCGCGATCGATCATTTCCGCTACTTCGCCGGCGTCGTGCGCGGGCAGGAGGGGAGTCTCGCCGAGATCGACCACGACACCGTGGCCTATCACTTTCATGAGCCGCTTGGCGTTGTCGGCCAGATCATCCCGTGGAACTTTCCGCTTCTGATGGCGTGCTGGAAACTGGCGCCCGCGCTTGCCGCCGGCAATTGCGTGGTGCTGAAGCCCGCCGAGCAGACCCCGGCCTCGATCATGGTGTGGATCGAGCTCGTTGCCGACCTGCTGCCACCCGGCGTCCTCAACATCGTCAATGGCTTCGGGTTAGAGGCTGGCAAGCCGCTGGCGTCGAGCCCGCGGATCGCCAAGATCGCCTTCACGGGTGAAACCACGACGGGACGGCTGATCATGCAATACGCCAGCCAGAACCTGATCCCGGTCACGCTCGAGCTCGGCGGCAAGTCGCCGAACATCTTCTTCAAGGATGTGGCGGCGGAAGACGACGATTTCCTCGACAAGGCGATCGAGGGCTTTGTGATGTTCGCGCTGAACCAGGGCGAAGTCTGCACCTGTCCGAGCCGGGCGTTGGTGCAGGAACAGATCTATGAGCGCTTCATGGAGAAAGCGCTGAAGCGCGTCGCGGCGATCGAGCAGGGCGACCCGCGCAATCCCGCCACCATGATCGGCGCCCAGGCCTCGAACGAGCAGCTCGAGAAAATTCTTTCCTACATCGACATCGGCACGAAAGAGGGGGCCAAGCTCCTGACCGGCGGGGCCCGCGCGATGCTGCCCGGTGATCTCGAAGGCGGCTTCTATGTCCAGCCCACCGTGTTCGAAGGCAACAACCGGATGCGGATCTTCCAGGAGGAGATATTTGGCCCGGTTGTGTCGGTGACCACGTTCAAGACCGATGAGGAGGCGCTCGCCATCGCCAACGACACGCTCTACGGCCTTGGTGCCGGCGTCTGGAGCCGCGATGCCAACCGCTGCTACCGGTTTGGGCGGGCGATCCAGGCCGGCCGCGTCTGGACCAACTGCTACCACGCCTATCCGGCGCATGCGGCGTTCGGCGGCTACAAGCAGTCGGGCATCGGCCGCGAGACCCACAAGATGATGCTCGACCACTACCAGCAGACGAAGAATCTCCTGGTCAGCTACAGCCCCAAGAAGCTCGGCTTCTTCTGATACGGGGGCGTGATGACGGCGCGGCGTCTGCCCGCGCCGTTGTCACGCAATGAAATTCCGAACAAACGCATCAATCGATAGTAATATTTTGATCTCCGCTGCACTGCGGCATAGCAATTGCCGTGCGACATCACGCAATCCTTCCCCGGCCGTTTGAGTTGGGATAGAGAGGGCCAAATCACCCCTCTCATCCGGAAATGCCATGGCCGCACCCAAGAAAAGCGTCACAAAGGAAGCAGGGCAGGAGAAGGGGGACAGCTCCCCGCCGGAATTCACCAAGGAGCAGGAACTCAAGGCACTGCGCGACATGCTCCTGATTCGGCGCTTCGAGGAGAAGGCCGGCCAGCTCTACGGCATGGGCGCGATCGGCGGCTTCTGCCATCTCTATATCGGCCAGGAAGCCGTCGTCGTCGGCATGCAGATGACCCTGAAGAAGGGCGACCAGGTCATAACCGGCTACCGGGACCATGGACACATGCTGGCCTGCGGCATGGAAGCCAAGGGCGTGATGGCCGAGCTGACCGGACGCCGCGGCGGCTATTCCAAGGGCAAGGGCGGCTCCATGCACATGTTCAGCGTGGCCGAGCACTTCTACGGCGGCCACGGCATCGTTGGTGCGCAGGTCTCGCTCGGCACCGGGCTCGCCTTCGCCAACCGCTACCGTGAAAACGATTTCGTGAGCCTTGCCTATTTCGGCGACGGCGCCGCCAACCAGGGCCAGGTCTATGAAAGCTTCAACATGGCCGAGCTGTGGAAGCTGCCGGTGGTCTACATCATCGAGAACAATCGCTATGCCATGGGCACCTCGGTGGCGCGCTCCTCGGCGCAAACCGATTTCTCCAAGCGCGGCGCCTCCTTCAACATTCCGGGCCGGCAGGTCGACGGCATGGACGTGCGCGCGGTGAAGGCGGCAGGCGACGAGGCGGTCGCTTGGTGCCGCGCCGGCAAGGGCCCCTATATCCTGGAGATGCAGACCTACCGCTATCGCGGCCACTCTATGTCCGATCCGGCGAAGTATCGGACGCGTGAGGAGGTGGAGAAGGTCCGCCATGACCATGACCCGATCGAGCAGGTCCGCAACCGCCTGCTCGCCGCCAATGTCAGCGAGCAGGACTTGAAGTCGATCGACGCCGAGGTGCGCGATATCGTCAATGCCGCCGCCGACTTCGCGCAGCACGATCCCGAGCCCGATCCGTCCGAGCTCTACACCGACGTCTACCGCTAAGCGCAGACTGAATACGAAAGAGTATCCGGGAGCCGATATGCCCATTCAAGTTCTCATGCCTGCGCTGTCTCCCACGATGGAGAAAGGCAACCTCGCCAAATGGCTGAAGAAGGAAGGCGAGCCGATCAAGTCGGGTGACGTCATCGCCGAGATCGAGACCGACAAAGCCACCATGGAGGTCGAGGCCACCGATGAGGGCACGCTCGGCCAGATCCTGATCCCGGAAGGCACCGCCGACGTCGCCGTCAACACGCCGATCGCAACCATCCTGGCCGACGGCGAGAGTGCAGCCGATCTCGCCAAGGCCGTAAGTCCCGCGAAGCAGGAGAAGGCTGCCGAGTCCGCGCCTCCCGCACAGGCCAAGGCCGAAGCACCTGCGCCCAAGGCAGAAGAGAAAGTGCCGGCCGCACCGAAGGCCGTCAGCGAGCCTGAGCCCGAGGTGCCCGCCGGCACCGAGATGATCACGCAGACCATCCGCGAAGCGCTCCGTGACGCGATGGCGGAGGAGATGCGGCGCGATCCGGATGTCTTCCTGATGGGCGAAGAGGTCGCCGAATATCAGGGCGCCTACAAGGTGAGCCAGGGGCTGTTGCAGGAGTTCGGCGCGAGGCGCGTGATCGATACGCCGATCACTGAGCATGGCTTTGCCGGCATCGGCATCGGCGCCGCGATGGCGGGCCTCAAGCCGATCGTCGAGTTCATGACCTTCAATTTCGCCATGCAGGCGATGGACCAGCTCATCAACTCGGCGGCCAAGACGCTCTATATGTCCGGCGGCCAGATGGGCTGCTCGATCGTGTTCCGCGGGCCGAACGGAGCCGCCGCCCGCGTCGCGGCCCAGCACAGCCAGGATTATTCGTCCTGGTACTCGCACATCCCAGGGCTGAAGGTGATCGCGCCGTTCTCGGCCGCCGACTACAAGGGCCTCTTGAAATCCGCGATCCGCGATCCCAATCCGGTGATCTTCCTCGAGAACGAGGTGCTGTACGGCCATTCCGGCGAGGTGCCGAAGCTCGACGACTATATCGTGCCGATCGGCAAGGCGCGCGTGGCGCGCAAAGGCCAGCACGTCACCATCATCTCCTGGTCCAACGGCATGACCTATTCGCTGAAGGCGGCCGATGAGCTGGCCAAGGAAGGTATCGAGGCCGAAGTGGTCGACCTGCGCACGCTGCGCCCGATGGACACCGAGACCATCGTCGAGTCCGTGAAGAAGACTGGCCGCGCGGTGACGGTCGAGGAGGGCTGGCAGCAGAGCGGCGTCGGGGCCGAGGTTGCCGCCCGTATCATGGAGCATGCCTTCGATTATCTGGATGCGCCCGTTACGCGCGTATCCGGCAAGGACGTGCCGATGCCCTACGCGGCCAATCTGGAGAAGATGGCTTTGCCTTCGGTCGCCGAGGTGGTGGAAGCCGCCAAGGCCGTTTGTTACCGGTGACGCATGGTAGGGCCGCAGGAACAGCCATTACCGCCTGACGTGATGGGTCGCGACGACGCGATCGAGGTGCTGCGCGCCTTTGTCGTCGACGGCGGGCTTTCCATCGCGTTCCAGCGCGCCTTCGAGGAGCCGGATACGTGGGGCCTGATGCTGGTCGACATCGCGCGCCATGCCGCACGCGCCTATGCACGCGAGAGCGAGTACACCGAGGAAGAGGCGCTCGCCCGCATTATCGACATGTTCCAGGCTGAGGTCGCGCGGCCGACCGATCCGGGCAGCACCACGCCGCGATCGAAACAGGGGCATTGATCGTGACCGTCGAGCAATACCACTACGACTTCATGGCGGAAGCGATCCGCGAGGCGGAGATCGGCATCTCCGAGGGCGGACTGCCGATCGGCGCGGTGCTGACGCGCGATAACAAGATCGTCGCGCGCGGCCATAACCGGCGGATGCAGGAGAAGAACGTCATCCTGCACGGCGAGATGTCGTGCCTGCGCGACGCCGGCCTGATCTCGTTCCACGATACGGTCATGTACACGACGCTGTCGCCGTGCTCGATGTGCGCTGGCGCGATCGGATTGTTCAAGCTGAAGCTCCTGGTGATCGGGGAGTCCGTAACATTCCCGGGCAGCAAGGACATCCTGACGCAGTTCGGCATCCCCTTCATCGATCTCGTCGATGACCGCTCGATCGACATGATGAAGAACTGGCGCTCGGATCCCGCCAACGAGCGCACCTGGCAGGGCGATATCGGCAATTGAGGCTCTTCCGCCCACACCGATCCGCCCACACGATTCCGGCAGGTTTCCTCACGCGACGGAAGCCGCCATGCAAAAGTTAGCTTTGTGAGGTCACCATGCCCATCAACATCCTGATGCCCGCGCTGTCGCCTACCATGGAGAAGGGCAATCTGGCCAAATGGCTCAAGAAGGAGGGCGACAAGGTCAAGTCCGGCGATGTGATCGCGGAGATCGAGACCGACAAGGCGACGATGGAAGTCGAGGCGGTCGACGAGGGCACCATCGCCAAAATCCTGGTGCCTGAGGGTACGCAGGACGTCCCGGTCAACGACGTGATCGCGGTGCTGGCCGGCGACGGCGAGGACGTGAAGGCGGCAGCGAGCGGCGCAGGCGCTGCACCGCCGAAAGCCGCTGAGGCGCCTGCCGCAAAGCCCGCTCCAGCACCGGCGCCTGCGCCGGCCCCCGCCCAACCGGCGCCGGCCCCGAAAGCTGCAGCGCCTGCTGCAGCGCCGGCACCCGCGCCGCAAACCGCAGCACCGGCGCCCCAGGGCAACGGCCACGCCCGCATCTTCTCGTCGCCGCTGGCGCGCCGTCTTGCCAAGGGAGCCGGCATTGAGCTCGGGCGCATCAACGGCACCGGGCCGCACGGCCGCATCATCGCGCGCGACGTCGAGGAGGCGAAATCCGGCAAGGGCCTGAAGGCGCCGCCGGCCGCGCCCAGCACGACGCCGTCTATCGCGCCGTCAATGTCGGATCAGCAGATCCTCGCGCTGTTCGAGCCGGGTTCTTATGAGATCGTGCCGCATGACGGCATGCGCCGCACCATCGCGCAGCGCCTGACCGCGTCGATCCAGCAGATCCCGCATTTCTATCTGACGATCGACTGCGATATCGGCAAGCTGCTCGCCGCCCGCGAAGAGATCAACGCCGCCGCGCCGAAGGAC
Organism: Bradyrhizobium sp. LeoA1Lang; assembly: GCF_055413685.1. NCBI lineage: Bacteria > Pseudomonadati > Pseudomonadota > Alphaproteobacteria > Hyphomicrobiales > Nitrobacteraceae > Bradyrhizobium > Bradyrhizobium sp. LeoA1Lang. Next base: position 39,124 of record NZ_JBVAPG010000012.1, read on the forward strand.
GCCGACAAGAAGCCGCTCTACAAGCTCTCGGTGAATGACTTCGTCATCAAGGCGATGGCGGTCGCGCTGCAGAAGATCCCGAACTGCAATGTGAGCTGGACCGAAGGCGGCATGGTCAAGCACAAGCATTCCGACATCGGCGTGGCGGTGGCGATGCCGGGCGGCCTGATCACGCCGATCATCCGGAAAGCGGAAACCAAGACGCTGTCGGTCATATCGAGCGAGATGAAGGATTTTGCCGCCCGCGCCCGTGCGCGCAAGCTGAAGCCGGAAGAGTATCAGGGCGGCACCACCGCCGTCTCCAACCTCGGCATGTACGGCATCAACCACTTCACCGCCGTGATCAACCCGCCGCATGCGACGATCCTCGCCGTCGGCACCAGCGAGGAACGGCCGGTGGTGCGCAATGGCAAGATCGAGATCGCCAGCATCATGAGCGTGACGCTGTCCTGCGACCATCGCGCGATCGACGGCGCGCTCGGCGCCGAGCTGATCGGCGCCTTCAGGCAGCTCATCGAAAACCCCGTCATGATGATGGTGTGATGCGTGACGTCTAACGCATTGCTCTATGGTCCCTATGTTCTTGCAATAGCGCTGGCGATTGCTGCGCTGATCGTCCGCGCGCGTGATCTGGCATCGACGACCCAGTTCCGGATCATGCTGGGCGGCGCCGGGCTGCTTGCGCTTGGATGGACCGGATTCCTGGTTGCTCTCGCTAGATCGGATTTGTGATGGCTGACACTTCCTTCGACGTTATCATCATCGGCGCCGGCCCCGGCGGCTATGTCACCGCGATCCGCGCGGCGCAGCTCGGCTTCAAGACCGCGGTGGTGGAAAAGGCTTATCTCGGCGGCATCTGCAACAATTGGGGCTGCATCCCGACCAAGGCGCTGCTGCGCTCGGCGGAAGTCTATCATCTGATGCAGCACGCCAAGGACTACGGCCTGTCGGCGGAAAACATCTCGTTCGATCCGAAGGCGGTGGTGCAGCGTTCGCGCAACGTGGTGAAGCGGCTGAATGACGGCGTCGGCTTCCTGTTCCGCAAGAACAAGATCACGACGATCTGGGGCGAAGCGACGATCGATGCGCCCGGCAAGCTGACGGTCAAGAAGTCTTCCGTCGAGGCGCCGAAGGGCGCGCTCGGTGAGGGGACCTACCAGGCAAAACACATCATCATCGCGACCGGCGCGCGGCCGCGCGTGCTGCCGGGACTCGAGCCCGACAAGAAGCTGGTCTGGACCTATTTCGAGGCGATGGTGCCGGACAAGATGCCGAAATCGCTCTTGGTGATCGGCTCCGGCGCGATCGGCATCGAGTTTGCCTCGTTCTATCGCACCCTCGGCGCGGAGGTGACGGTCGTCGAAGTGCTGCCGCAGATCTTGCCCGTAGAGGACACCGAAATCGCGAAATTCGCGCACAAGGCGTTCGAGAAGCAGGGCATCAAGATCTTCACCAATACCAAGGTGACGAAGCTCGACAAGAAGAGCGACAGCGTGGTCGCGACCATCGACGACGGCAAGGGCAAGCCGCAGACCATCGAGTTCGACCGCGTGATCTCGGCCGTCGGCGTGGTCGGCAATGTCGAAGGCATCGGGCTGGAGAAGCTCGGCGTGAAGGCCGAGCGGGGCATCATCGCCATCGACGGTTATTGCCGGACCAACGTCCCCGGCATCTATGCGATCGGTGACGTCGCTGGCCCTCCGATGCTCGCGCACAAGGCCGAGCATGAGGGCATCATCTGCGTCGAGGCGATCAAGGGCCTGCATCCGCACCCGATGGACAGGAACATGATCCCCGGCTGCACCTATTGCTATCCGCAGGTGGCGTCCGTCGGCATGACCGAGGCCAAGGCCAAGGAAGCCGGACGCGACATTCGTGTCGGCCGCTTCCCCTTCGTCGGCAACGGCAAGGCGATCGCGCTCGGCGAGGACCAGGGCATGGTCAAGGTGATCTTCGACAAGAAGACCGGCCAGCTTCTCGGCGCCCACATGGTCGGCGCTGAGGTCACCGAGCTGATCCAGGGCTATGTGATCGCCATGAACCTCGAGACGACAGAGGAAGAGCTGATGCACACCATCTTCCCGCATCCGACGCTGTCGGAGATGATGAAGGAAGCGGTGCTGGACGCCTATGGGCGCGTCCTCAACATGTAACGGAAGGGATGGCGAATCGTGAAAGACAACGACAACCTCACCATCGAACGCCCGACCTTCGTCACCCATCTCGAATGCGCGATGGAGGGCGACCGCTATCCCGCCGACCAGGTGCACAATCTCTCCAAGGCCGGCAAGCCGCTGCTCGTGCGCTACGACCTTGCGGGCGTGAAGAAGGCGCTGAGCAAGGATGCGCTGAAGGAGCGTCCCGCCGAGATGTGGCGGTATCGCGAATTGTTGCCGGTGCGCCAGTGCAAGGACATCGTCAGCCTCGGCGAGGTGACGACGCCGCTGATCCGGCTGCCGAAGCTCGGCGCCAAGCTCGGCGGCGGCGAGATCATCGTGAAGGACGAGGGGCGGCTGCCGACCGGCTCGTTCAAGGCGCGCGGGCTTGTCATGGCGGTGTCGATGGGCAAGGCGCTCGGCATCAAGCACATGGCGATGCCGACCAACGGCAATGCCGGTGCTGCGCTCGCCGCTTACGCTACCGCTTGCGGCATCAAGACCACGATCTTCTGCCCGGCCGACACGCCGGAGGTGAATGTCAGCGAGATCGAGCTGCAGGGCGCGACCGTCTATCGCGTCAACGGCCTGATCGACGATTGCGGCAAGATCGTCGGCGAGGGCAAGGCCAAGGTCGGTTGGTTCGACACGTCGACCCTGAAGGAGCCGTACCGGATCGAGGGCAAGAAGACGATGGGGCTCGAACTCGCCGAACAACTCGGCTGGGACGTGCCCGACGTGATCTTCTATCCGACCGGCGGCGGCACCGGCCTGATCGGCATGTGGAAGGCCTTTGCCGAACTGGAGGCGATCGGCTTCATCGGCAGCAAGCGCCCGCGCATGGTCGCGGTGCAGGCCTCCGGCTGCGCCCCGATGGTGCGTGCTTTTGAAGCAGGCACCGAGCATGCGACACGCTGGGAAGACGCGCACACCATCGCCTCCGGCATCCGCGTGCCACAGGCGATCGGAGATTTTCTGATCCTGCGCGCGGTCCGCGAGAGCAAAGGTTTCGCAATTGCGGTCGATGACGAGAAGATTTCTGCTGCGCTGAGCGAAGTCGCGCGCGAGGAGGGGCTGTTGCTGTGCCCCGAGGGCGCGGCCACTTACGCCGCCTACAAGCAAAGCCTCGCCGACGGACGCGTCACGAAAAACGATCGCGTGATGCTGTTCAATTGCGCGACAGGCCTTAAATATCCGCTGCCGCCGGTCACGCGCACGCTCGATCGTTTCAAGCCGATCGACTTCGCGCAATTCTAAGGAATTAGAAAAAAGCGGGGGCCGTTCTGTTGAGTTGACCATGTCCAAATAAGAACAAGCCGAGCACGGCTTTCTTTACAGGGGAGGGAGCGATGCGAAGAATAGTTCTGGCGATGCTGGCAGTTCTCTTGTTCGGCGGCACCGCCGTCGCCCAAAACTATCCTTCGCATCCGATCACCGTCATCGTGCCGTTCTCGGCTGGCGGGCCGTCGGATGCGATGGCGCGTATCCTCGCCGAGCGGATGAAGGCCTCGCTCGGTGAGACCCTCCTGATCGAGAACGTGACGGGGGCGGGCGGCTCGATCGGCGTCGGCCGCGCGGTGCGCTCGCCGGCGGACGGCTACACCATCTCTTTCGGCCATCTCGGCACGCATGTCGCCAACGGCGCCGTCTACAAGCTCGGCTATGACCTCGTCGCCGATCTCGATCCCGTGGTGCTGCTGCCGAGCAACCCGATGATCATCGTCAGCAAGAATGCGATCCCCGCCAAATCGCTGAGCGAATTGTTGGCCTGGCTGAAGTCGCGCCCGTCGCCGCCGACCGCAGGCACTGCGGGCGCCGGCTCCGGCAGCCACATCGCCGGGCTCTATTTCGAGAACGTCGCCGGCATCAAATTGCAATATGTGCCCTATCGCGGGACAGCGCCGGCGTTGAACGACCTTGTCGCGGGACAGATCGACATCATGATCGATCAGACCTCCAACTCGATCAACCAGGTCCGCGGCGGCACCATCCGCGCCTATGCCGTGACCGACGACAAGCGCGTCGACTCCGCGGCCGAGGTCCCAACCACCGATGAAGCCGGCCTGCCGGGCTTCCACATGACGCTGTGGTCCGGCCTCTGGGTACCCAAGGGTACGCCGAAGGAGATCGTCGCCAAGCTGAATGCCGCGGCGGTGGAGGCGCTGAACGATCCCGCGGTCGTGAAGCAGCTCGAAAACCTCGGCCTGCGCATGCCGCCGAAGAACCAGCTCACGCCCGAAGCCCTCGGCGCCTGGCAGAAGGCCGAGATCGCAAAATGGTGGCCGATGATCAAAGCCGCCGACGTGAAGGTGGATTGAAATCGTAGCGAGTAGCCCGGGTGAAGCGAAGCGCAACCCGGGACATCTCTATCAACGTGTACGAGCGGCCCCGGGTTACGCTGACGCTCCACCCGGGCTACGAAGCTCGCGCGCTGCCGCACGTGAGATCCTCATCCTGAGGAACCTGCGAAGCAGGCGTCTCGAAGGATGGGCCGCGGGCCAGATAGGGGCCTCATGGTTCGAGACGCGCTGCGCGCTCCTCACCATGAGGGTCTGGCAGCGCGAGCCGCAGGGGAAGTCACTGCGCAGCGCCTGCAGCCGCGGTCGCCGGTGCCGCGGCGTTCGTCTCCTGCGTAACCACGCGCTGATCGGTCTTTGTTGCCACCGCCGTGCTGCTGTTAAAGCGCTCGCGGTAGACCAGCAAGTTCTCCATCACGCGCTGCACATAGTTGCGCGTCTCGGAGATCGGAATGCGCTCGACCCAATCGACCGGATCCACGTTCGGATCGCGCGGGTCGCCATAGGCCTTCACCCAGTCGCGGACCCGGCCGCGGCCGGCGTTGTAGCCGGCGAACGTCATGATGTTACAGCCCTTGTAATCTGCGAGCAGCGCGCTGAGCTCGGCGGCGCCCATCTGGGTGTTGTAGACGGGATCGGAAACCATCCGGTCCCAGTCATAGGTCACGCCGAAGCGCTTGGCGGTGTCGCGGCCGGCTTCCGGCGTCACCTGCATCAGGCCGACGGCATTGGCCGGCGACTTGTCGCGCTGATCGAACGCGCTCTCGGTGCGCGCCACCGAATAGATCATGCTGCGCTCGATCTCGGGCGCGACCTGGGTATGTTGGGGGATCCCGATGGTCGGGAAGGCGTATTGATCGAGTGCAAGGCCGCGCCCCAGCGCCAGCTTGCCGAGCTGCAGCATGGTGGCCGCATCGTTGCGGCGGGCGGTGAGCTCGCCGAGCGCGTTGAGCATGGGGACATCCGTGCTCTGTTCGCCGAGATCGGCGGCGAAATACAGCACCACGTCGCGTTCGCCGATCTGGTAGAGCATATCGGCGGCGCGCACGCGCTCGTCTACGGCAGCCGTATCGTCGGCGGCAGCAGCAGGCGAGGGCGCCCGCAGCTCGATCGCATCAAGGCCGAGCTTGGCGCGCGCGAGCTGTCCGTAATAGGCGGTCGGGTAGCGCGCGGCAGCCTCAAAGCTGGCGCGCATCGCGTCCTTTTCTCCGAGCGCTTCGGCGGCGCGGCCGCGCCAGTAGTTGGCGCGCGCCAGCACGATCGGATTGGCCGCGCCTTCGTCGATGCGCGCGAAATGCGTCGCCGCCGTCACGGGATCGTCGAGATAGCGCAAGGCGATCCAGCCGCACGTGGAGTGGAAATCAGCACGGTAATATTCGTTGGCCGGCAGCGCGGCGGCGGCGACAACCTGGTATGCGGTCTGGAACTTGCCCTGATCGAGCAGCTTGCGCGCCAGCGAGCGCCGCTCGCGCCACCATTGATCGGTGTCCTGCAGCGCCATGGTCTCGGGCGCGGCTGATAGCACCAGGTCCGCCGCGTCATCAACCCGGTTCTCGCCGAGCAGCCACTGCAGGCGGCAAAGCGTGTAGCCGAGATCCTTGCGGGCCTCAGTCGCGACATTGTTGAGCTGGTCGAGCGCCTTGCTCGATTTCGCGGCCACCGCGCCGCAGGCCTTCACGATCGCAAGCTCGTCGCTGCCAAGCCGTTGCGCCGCGCGCTTGGCGCCGGCAAGATCCCTGGCGCCGATCCGCTTGTCCATGCGCGCGCGGTGATCCTCGCGGGTGAGGAGATCGCCGAACAGCTCATATGCGTCGCCTTCCAGCCGATCCGACAATTCATCCGAGCGCCAGGCGTCGCCCACCAGACGCGCAGCTCCATCGCGGTCGCCTTCGGTCAGGAGCACCCGCGCCAGCGCGAATTTGCCCTTGGCGCTGGTGGGCCGATCGCGGGTGAAGCGATGAACCGTGACCGCATCGCTGCGCTCCTGCCACAGCCGCCCCTCGGCCTTGCGGCGCAATAGCGCCATGCTCGGCCAATCCGGATTGGCGGCCATGAACGCCACATAGCGGCTGAAATTCGCCGTCGTCTCCGTGTGGCGCAGGATATACCATTCGACCAGCTTCTGGCCCGCCGGGTCGGTGATCTTGTCTCTGGTGGCGGTCGCCTCTTCCGTCTTCGCCTTGCGCGCCAGATCGATCCCGTCTTTCACCAGTGCGAGATCGCCTGACAGTGCCGGCGTCAGCGCAGGAGCTTCCTTCGCGGATGCGTCTTTCGATTTCTTCGACTTGCGGCGCGCATCGGCGTGCTTGCCACGTCCGCGTTTTCCGACTGAGGCATCACGCTGGTTGCGCCCCTTCGTCGCCTTCGCGTCGTTCGTCTTTTTGATGTGCGCTTGCTTGTGGCTCGAGCGTGCCGTCGCATCCGTCGAGAATAGCGCGAGCACAGCCACGGTGAGGAGACAAGACAGCGAACGTAAGCACTGGTTCATTCCATGGTCCCCCTGCGAACCATTAGACAAACCAAGTCGCAAACCGTGCGGCTTGAGTGACCTAAGGTTATCACAGCGTCGATTCGCAACTGTCGCGCTCAAGCCACAGAGCGCAAAAAACGCTGACGTGAATGGAACTCTAACCGCGGTTGAATTGCGGACTGATCGAGATGGAACTTCGCATCTGCCAATGATCGCGTCGTCGTGTGATGCTTCCCACCGAACAGACGCGAGCGGCGCGAACTCAGCCGACAATCTTGGCCAAAGAGAGGTGAAGCGAGGTGTAACCTCGGGCGCATCGCCTCGCGAGAACGGGAACTACCTCCTCACTTCAGTGTCATGCCCGCGAAGGCGGGCATCCAGTAACCGGCGGCGTCCGAACGCAAGCACTGCCTGCTGTCGAATACTGGATCGTCCGCCTTCGCGGACGATGACAGCGGAGAGGGGAGAACTGTCCCTGGCTTGACCAGGATCCATAACTACAGGCGCTGGTGATGCGCCGAGCGGGTGGCCGCTTGCTAGCGTCACGTCAACCTCTGGTCGTTATGGGACCTCGCTTTGGCAGCGACCACAGAGCGAGAATCGCCGAGCCAAACCCACTACGTGGCCAGAATTACTTCTCCTGTGATGCCAGTCGCGTGCCCAAAAAACGCCTGCTAGGCGCCAGGAACGCGTCCAAATGGTTGCTGCGGGGCAACGTTTGTTGCGATGAGGCAACAGTTCTCTAAGATTTAACCGTTTGATCAGCCGGGTGTTGCACGCGCCGCTTTTTGGCCACACCCCTGCATGAAATGATGCTTCGTAAGGCTAAAGCCACGGCACTCGCGAAGCGAAGGGAAGATCACCATTTCCCGGGTCAAGGCAGAGATGGCTAGGGAAACTGGGTTCGCGATGGACGCCAAGACCAATCTCAAGAACAGGCTGCCAAGCCGCCACGTGACGGAGGGCCCCGAGCGCGCCCCGCACCGCTCGTATCTCTATGCCATGGGGCTCACCACCGAGCAGATCCACCAGCCGTTCGTCGGCGTGGCCTCCTGCTGGAACGAAGCCGCGCCCTGCAATATCTCGCTGATGCGCCAGGCTCAGGCGGTGAAGAAGGGCGTGGCCTCCGCCGGCGGCACCCCGCGCGAATTCTGCACCATCACGGTCACCGACGGCATCGCCATGGGCCATGACGGCATGCGCTCGTCGCTGCCATCTCGGGAATGCATCGCCGATTCGGTCGAGCTGACCGTCCGCGGCCACGCCTATGACGCCCTGGTTGGCCTCGCCGGCTGCGACAAGTCGCTGCCCGGAATGATGATGGCGATGGTCCGCCTCAACGTGCCCTCGATCTTCATCTATGGCGGCTCGATTCTTCCCGGCAATTTCCGCGGCCAGCAGGTCACCGTCCAGGACATGTTCGAAGCCGTCGGCAAGCACTCGGTGGGCACCATGTCGGATGCCGACCTTGATGAGATCGAGCGGGTGGCCTGTCCCTCGGCCGGTGCCTGCGGTGCCCAGTTCACCGCCAACACCATGGCGACCGTGTCGGAAGCGATCGGGCTCGCACTCCCGTATTCTGCCGGGGCGCCGGCGCCTTACGAGATCCGCGACGCGTTCTGCGCTGCCGCCGGCGAGAAGATCATGGAGCTGGTCGCCAAGAACATCCGGCCGCGCGACATCATCACCCGTAAATCCCTGGAGAACGCCGCGGCCGTGGTCGCGGCCTCCGGTGGCTCGACCAATGCCGGGCTGCATCTGCCGGCGATCGCCAATGAATGCGGCATCAAGTTCGATCTGTTCGACGTGGCGGAAATCTTCAAAAAGACTCCCTATGTCGCTGATTTGAAGCCGGGCGGCCGTTATGTTGCCAAAGACATGTTTGAAGCTGGCGGCATCCCGCTGCTGATGAAGACGCTGCTCGATAACGGCTACCTCCACGGCGATTGCCTGACCGTGACGGGCCGAACGATCGCCGAAAACCTCAAAAGCGTGAAATGGAATCCGCACCAGGACGTGGTCCGTCCGGCGGACAAGCCGATCACCGTCACCGGCGGTGTCGTCGGCTTGAAGGGTAATCTTGCGCCGGAAGGAGCGATCGTGAAGGTCGCGGGCATGTCGAACTTGAAGTTTACCGGGCCTGCCCGTTGCTTCGACCGCGAGGAGGACGCCTTCGAGGCGGTCCAGAAGCGGACCTATAAGGAAGGCGAGGTCATCGTCATCCGCTATGAGGGGCCGAAGGGCGGTCCGGGCATGCGGGAAATGCTGGCAACGACGGCGGCGCTGACCGGGCAGGGCATGGGCGGCAAGATCGCGCTGATCACCGACGGCCGGTTCTCGGGCGCCACGAGAGGCTTCTGCATCGGCCATGTCGGGCCGGAAGCCGCCATCGGCGGACCGATCGCGCTGCTTCAGGACGGCGACATCATCGAGATCGACGCGGTGGCCGGGACTCTTAACGTAAAGTTGAGCGACGCCGAGCTCGCCGAACGCAAGACCAAATGGGCCCCTCGCGCGACTAACCACACATCTGGTGCGCTGTGGAAGTATGCCCAGCAGGTCGGGCCTGCGGTGGATGGCGCGATCACCCATCCGGGTGGCGCGCACGAGAAACAGTGTTATGCGGACATTTGAGCGTACGATTATTGCGTTGATTTTAGGGGCCATTCCGGTGGCGGGCCCCGGATTCGCGTTTGACGGGGCCCCGGTCAATCCGTCGGACGCCACGCTGCCGATGGTTTCCCCTCAGCCCAGCGCGGGGGGCGGATTGAAGCGGATCGCGGTTCCGCCGCCCACGGCGAACGCCGCCAATTCCACGAGCTCCTTCTCGTCGCTGCAATTTGCCGCAGAGGGCGGCCATCCCGTCGCCCAGTGGAAGCTTGGCCGGATGTATGCCGAAGGCGACGGTGTCGCCCAGGACGATCTGCGCGCCTTCGAATATTTCAGCCGCATCGCCAATGCGCATGCCGAGGACAGCCCGTCGGCGCCGCAGGCGACGATCGTGGCCCAGGCCTTCGTGGCGCTGGGGCGGTACTACCTCAACGGCATCCCGAACTCGAAGATCAAGATGGATACCGAGCGGGCGCGGGAGATGTTCTCCTATGCCGCGTCCTATTTCGGCAACGCGGACGCCCAGTATGACCTCGCCCGGCTCTATCTAAAGACGCCGGACGCCTCGCGGGAAGATTTCCGCTATGGCGCGCGCTGGCTCGGGCTTGCGGCCCAGAAGGGCCAGCACCAGGCCCAGGCGCTGCTCGGCCAGATGCTGTTCAACGGCGACAGGCTGCCGCCGCAGCGGGCCCGCGGCCTGATGTGGCTGACGCTCGCCCGCGACAGCGCCGCTCCCGACGAGATGTGGATCAAGGAAAGCTATAACCGCGCGTTCGCCAAGGCCTCCGACGACGACCGTGCGATGGCGCTGCAGATGCTCGAGCACTGGGTGCAGGGCCGCCGCGACTAGCCGAGATTGGGTCGCATTGCATCCTCCGCGATTGGATGCCGCACTTCCTCTTACGTTAGCGGGGAGGGCGAGAGTGCTGTTTTTACGCGGCCTCGAAGTCGAGATCGGCCCAGACCGGCACGTGGTCTGACGGTTTTTCCCAGGCGCGGACGTAGCTGTCGACCCCGACATGGGTCAGCCGGTCGCTGGCTTGGGGCGACATCAAGAGGTGGTCGATCCGCAGGCCCCAGTTTTTCTGCCAGGCCCCGGCCTGATAGTCCCAGAACGTGTACTGGCCGGGCGCGTCGGTGACGGCGCGCAGCGCGTCGGTCAGGCCGAGGCCGAGCAGGGACTGGAACGCTTCGCGGGTGGTCGGGCGAAACAGGGCGTCTTCCACCCAGGCCGGCGGGTTGTAGACGTCCGAGGCCGCCGGGATCACGTTGAAGTCGCCGGCAAGGATCAGCGGCTCTTCCGCTTTAAGTCGCTCCCTCGAATACTCAAGAAGCCGCGACATCCATTTGAGCTTGTAGGGATATTTGTCGCTATTCGCCGGGTTGCCATTGGGCAGATAGAGGCAGGCGATCCTGAGCACGCCGTGCTTGTGGGTGACGACGCCTTCGAGGAAGCGGGCGTGGGCATCCTCATCATCGCCGGCGAGGCCCGACTTGGTCTCGTCGAACGGCAGCTTGGAGAGCAGGGCGACGCCGTTGAAGGTCTTTTGTCCGTGGGTGACGACGTTGTAGCCGAGCGATTCAATCTCCAGCCGCGGAAACGCTTCGTCGGTGCATTTGATTTCCTGCAGGCAGACGATGTCGGGGGAGCACTCCTTAAGCCAAGTGAGGAGGAGCTCGAGCCGCTGCCGGATCGAATTGACGTTCCACGTCGCGATGCGCATGAAGGGGACCTAAGTCGTAGCCACAATTTCGGCCGTTGGCATACCATGTGCCGCAGGGCTGTGATAACGATTTAAGAATTAATGGCGCAAAATGCGCCGTCGAGGGGCTGGCAGGGGCAGGATTGGGTCGTCACGGCCGTTGCGGGCCGGCGGACGAGCAAAAAGCATGAAGAAAAGAAATTTGATCCTCGTTGCAGGCGTCATCGGCATCGTTGCCGTGGCCGCCTACGCCACCCGCTCTTCGTGGCTCGCCGGTGGTGGCGCGAGCGCGCAGGCGCCGCAGCGGCCGCGCGCGGTTTCGGTCGAGCTCGCCAAGGCGGAGCGGCGTTCGGTGCCCGTCGATGTCGACGCCATCGGAACAGTGACGCCGATTGCCAGCGTGGCGCTGAAGTCACGGCTGGAGACCACGATCATTGGCGTGCATTTCGACGACGGCGCCAAGGTCAATGAGGGCGACCTCTTGTTCACGCTCGACGCGCGGCAAATCGACGCCCAGATCGAGCAGGCCGAGGGCGTGCTGGCCAAGGACCAGGCCCAGCTCGAGGGCGCGCAGCGCGATCTCCGCCGCTACAACGATCTCGTCGCCAAGGGCGCGACCACCCAGGTCAATGTCGACAACGCCAAGACCCAGTCCGACATCCTGATCGGAACCATCAAGGCCGACCAGTCGGCACTGGAGAATTTGCGGGTCCAGAAAAGCTACACTGTCATCCGCGCGCCGTTCGCGGGCCGCATCAGCGCCGCCAATGTGAAGGTCGGCAATTTCGTGCGCCCCGCCGACACCCAGCCGCTCGCCACCATCAACCAGATGGCGCCGGTCTACGTCACCTTCGCGATTCCGCAGCGCGTGCTGGTCGACCTCCGCGACGCGATGGCGAAAGGCGATTCCAAGGTGATCGCGACCGTCCCCGGGCACAAGCGCTCGGAAGAGGGCAAGGTCGCGATGGTCGAGAACACCGTGGACTCGACCACGGGCATGGTGACCGTCCGCGGCATCATGGACAATGGAAATGAGACCCTGTGGCCGGGCATTCTGGTGCAGACCAAGCTGATCATCCGTAACGAGGATGCCGTGGTGGTTCCGACAGTCGCGGTCCAGCGCAGCCAGAACGGCAACTATGTCTTCGCCGTGAAGGACGGCGTGGCCAAGGTCATGCCGGTCAAGGTCGACCGCACCTTCGGCGGCTTCTCGGTGATCGCCGAGGGGCTCTCCGGCGGCGAGGACGTCGTCGTCGACGGCCAGTTGCTGTTGTCGGACGGCACGCGGGCCGAGCCGCGCGCCCGCAAGGCCGGGGCGTGAGCGATGTCGCTGCCCGAACTTTGCATCCGGCGACCGGTGATGACGACGCTGATCACCGCGGCGATCATCGCCTTTGGCATCTTCGGCTTCCGCCTGTTGCCGGTCTCGGCGCTGCCGAAAGTGGATTTCCCGACCATTGCGGTGACCGCGACCCTGCCGGGCGCGAGCGCCGACACCATGGCGGCCTCGGTCGCCGGCATCATCGAGCGGCAGCTCTCGACGATCGCGGGCATATCCTCGATGTCCTCGAACTCCTCGCAGGGCACGAGCGTCATCACCATCCAGTTCGATCTCAACCGCAACATCGATGCCGCGGCGCTCGACGTGCAGACCGCGCTGACGATCGCGCAGCGCCGGCTGCCGATCGAGATGACGACACCGCCGAGCTTCCGCAAGGTGAACCCTGCGGACTTCCCGATTCTCTTCATCTCGCTGAACTCGGCGACGCTGCCACTCTCGGCCGTCAACGAGTATGGCGACATCACCGTCGGCCAGGCGCTGTCGCAGCTTCCGGGCGTCGCCCAGGTCCTGATCTACGGCGCTCAGAAATTCGCGATCCGGGTCCAGGCCGACCCCGTGGCCGCGGCGGCGCGCGGGGTGTCGCTCGAGGACATCAGGACCGCGGTGTCGCGCGCGAATTCCTCGACCCCGGTCGGAACGCTGAACGGGCCGAAGCAGGACGTCGCGCTGCAGGCCTCCGGCCAGATGGACAAGGCAGCCGACTACCGGCAGATCTATGTCGCCTGGCGTAACGGCTCGCCGGTCAGACTCGATGAAATCGCAAAGGTCTATGACAGCGTCGAGAACGACAAGGTCGCGACCTGGCTGAACGACGAGCGCGCGATCGTGCTCGCGATCCAGAAGCAGCCCGACGCCAATACGGTTGCGGTGGTCGATTCCGTGCTGGCGAAGCTGCCGGCACTGCGTGCCTCGATCCCGCCCTCGGTGACCATGCAGGTGATGATGGATCGCTCGGTCTCGATCCGGCAGGCGGTCAACGACGTCGAGGAAACCCTGCTGATCGCGATCGCGCTGGTCATCCTGGTGATCTTCCTGTTCCTGCGGTCGCTGTGGGCCACCTTCATTCCGGCGCTCGCGGTCCCGATCTCGCTGCTCGGCACCTTCGCCGCGATGTACGCGCTGGATTACTCCGTCAACAACATGACGCTGCTGGCGCTGACGCTGTCGGTCGGCTTTGTGGTCGACGACGCCATTGTCATGCTGGAGAACATCGTCCGCCACATCGAGCGCGGCATGCGACCGTTCGAGGCGGCACTGAAGGGCGCGCGCGAGATCGGCTTTACCATCATCTCGATCACCTTCTCGCTGATCGCCGTGTTCATCCCGGTGCTCCTGATGGGCGGCATTGTCGGCCGGGTATTCCGCGAATTCGCGGTGACGATCTCGATCGCGATCATCGTGTCCGGGTTCGTCTCGCTGACCTTGACGCCGATGCTGTGCGCGCGCGTGCTGCGCGCCCATGACGAGACCAAGCGCCCGAATGTCGTGCTGCGGGCGTTCGAGGCGATGTTCGACGCCTTGCTGCGGGCGTATGAATGGGCGCTCGACTGGGTGCTGGCGAAAAAGGCGCTGATGCTCGCGGTCACCTTGGCGACGCTCGCCGGCACCTTCTATCTCTACATGATCGTGCCGAAGGGCTTCTTCCCGCAGGAGGACACCGGCTTCCTGATCGGCGTGACCGAGGCTGCGACCGACACGTCATTCGAAGCGATGAAGGTGCGCCAGCAGGCGCTGGTCGACGTGCTTCGGACCGACCCTGCGATCGACTACGTCAACTCGACCGTCGGTTCCGGCGGCCCCAACCCAACCGCGAATTACGGCCGCCTGTTCATCGCACTGAAGCCGCAGAAGGAGCGCGACAACGCTAGCGTTGTGATCGGACGGCTGCGCCAGAAGGCCCGCGCCATCCCGGGCATGCAGGCATTCTTCCAGAGCGTCCAGAACCTCAACATCGGCGGCCGCGTTTCCAAGAGCCAGTATCAATATGTGCTGCAGAGCGGTGATACCGAGTCGCTGTACCGGATCGCGCCTGAGATGCGCGACAAGATCGAGAAGATTCCGGGCCTGCTCGACGTCACCACCGATCTCTACATCAAGAACCCGCAGATGACGGTCGACATCGACCGCGAGAAGGCCGCGGTCTACGGCGTCACCGTCGATCAGGTGCGCAACCAGCTCTACAACGCCTATGGCGCACGCCAGGTCGGCACCATCTACATGCCCTCAAACGACTACCAGATCATCCTGGAGGTGCAGCCGGAGTTCCGGGTCGATCCATCGAACCTGTCCAAGCTCTACATGAAGACGGGGAGCGGCCAGACCATTCCGCTGGATGCTGTCGCAAGGCTGGTGCCGTCGGTCGGGCCACTGCAGATCAACCACCAGGGCCAGCAGCCGGCGGTGACGATCTCGTTCAACCTCGCGCCCGGCACTTCGCTGGGCTATGCGGTCGACCAGATCACGGCGCTGGAGCAGAGCTCGAACCTGCCGGCGACGATCGCGACCGGATTCTCAGGCACTGCGCAGGTGTTCCAGGATTCGCTGCGGGGGCAGGGCGTGCTGATCCTCGCCGCGGTGTTCGCGGCGTTCGTGATCCTCGGCATTCTCTACGAGAGCTTCATCCACCCAATCACGATCATCTCCGGCCTGCCGTCGGCCGGCATCGGCGCGATCCTCACCTTGATGCTGTTCAACATGGAGCTGTCGGTCATCGCGATGATCGGCATCGTGATGCTGGTCGGCATCGTCAAGAAGAACGCGATCATGATGGTCGACTTCGCGCTCGAGCGTCGTCGCGTCGGCTTGAGCGCCGAACACGCGATACGTGAAGCGGCGCTGCTGCGCTTCCGCCCGATCATGATGACGACATTTGCCGCGATCTTCGGCACGCTGCCGATCGCACTCGGTGCGGGCGCCGGCGCCGAGCTGCGCCAGCCGCTCGGCGTGGCCGTGGTCGGGGGACTCTGCGTCTCGCAGTTGCTGACGCTGTTCATCACGCCGGTGATCTATATCTATCTCGACCGCATCGACCGTCGGCTGCGCCGCAGGCTCGAGCCGCAGGAGGAGGGTGGCGAGGATCGGCCGCACGTGGTGGCGGCGGAGTGATGATGTCTCCCCGTGCAATGTGGGCGGCGGGATTTGCCGCCGCCGCGTGGCTGGCAACGATCGGCGCGCCTGCCCGCGCGGCCGAGCCGATCGAGATCTTCGACGCGCATCTGCACTACAATTGGGAGCCGACGCCTACCTACACGCTCGATGAAGTGCTGGCGCTGTTCAGGAAGAACCGCATCACCGGCATCATCGCCACCAGCCGTCCCAATACCGGGACGCATGTACTGGTCGATGCCAAGGCTGATGGCCTCGAGGTGGTGCCGTTCCTCCGGCCCTACCGCGTGCGTGCCGACATCCAGACCTGGTTTGGCGATCCCGCGATCTTCGACCTCGTGCAGCAGGAGTTCAAGCGCGGCTATTATCGCGGTATCGGCGAATTCCATTTGTCGGGCAAAGCGGCTGACACCGAGTGGGTGAAGAAGACCGTCGATTTCGCCGTCGACCACGATCTCTATTTGCACGCGCACGCCGATCAGGAAGCCGTCGAGATCCTGATGCGGCACAATCCGCGCGCCAGGATCATCTGGGCGCATACCGGCTTTGGCCTGCCGACCGATCGCGTCGCCGCCATGCTCGGCAAATATCCGAACCTGTGGGGCGAGCTGTCCTATCGCGGCGGCATTGTCGACGGGGCAGGGAAGCTGACGGCGGACTGGCGGACGCTGTTCGAGCGCTATCCCGACCGCTTCCTGCTGGGCTCCGACACCTGGGTGCCGGAACGCTGGGCAAGCTACGGCGACATCATGGCCGGCTACCGCGCCTGGCTCGATCAGCTACCGCCCGACATCGCCGCAAAGATCGCGCACGGCAATGCGCGGGCGTTGTTCGCCAGCCGCTGAGAGAGAAGAGTCAGATCGAGAAACTGGTGCCGCAGCCGCAGGAGGCGGTAGCGTTCGGATTCACCACGCGGAACGACGCGCCGATCAGATCGTCGACAAAATCGACCTCGGACCCTACCAGGAACGGCGCGGACGCCGAATCGACCAGGACCACCGCCTCCTCACGGGAGATCACGAGATCGTCTTCCGCCTTGGCGCGGTCGACGTCGAACTTATACTGGAAACCGGAGCAGCCGCCGCCCTCGACCGAAATGCGCAGCATCGCACCGTCACCCTCGCTCTTGAGGATTTGACCGATCCGGCGGGCGGCCCGCTCGGTGATGGTGACAGAATCAGTCATGGCAAGCTCCGAAGCCTTATCATTTGAGCATGATCTCCGCGCAGACGCTCCGCGTTTGTCGCGAGGGGAAACCGGTATCCACTTTTCCGGATCATGCTCGCAGCGTCATACCCATTTCATTTGGTATCCCGCCCTCACCATAGTTAAGTGCGGAAGGAAGCGGAATCAAATGGATAAGGACTAAAAAACCGTGTCGGTCGGAATGGCTGCCCCCCGCGCGCCCTATGCCTGCGACCCCGATCGCAGCCGCGGGCGGCTGTTCGCGGAGGCCCCGAGCAAGACCCGCAGCGCCTTCCGCCGGGATTGCGACCGGGTGATCCATTCCACTGCGTTCCGGCGGCTGAAGTACAAGACCCAGGTCTTCGTGTTCCACGAGGGCGACCACTATCGCACGCGGCTGACCCATTCGCTGGAAGTTGCACAGATCGCCCGTGCGCTGGCTCGCCAGCTCGGGCTGGACGAGGACCTGACGGAGACCTTGGCGCTGGCGCATGACCTCGGACACCCGCCGTTCGGCCATGCCGGCGAGCGGGCGCTGGACAGGTGCCTGAAACCCCATGGCGGCTTCGATCACAATGCGCAGACGCTGCGCATGGTTACCGCGCTGGAGCACCGCTATCCGGAATTCGACGGGCTCAATCTGACCTGGGAATCGCTTGAGGGCATCGTCAAGCACAACGGCCCGCTGACCGAGTGCGACGGTGCGCCGGCCGGACGCTACCGCGAGACAGGCGGCATCCCTATCGGTATTTCCGACTACAACAAGACCTACGATCTGGAGCTATGGAGTTTTGCCTCGCTCGAAGCCCAGGTCGCGGCCTTCGCCGACGACATCGCCTACGATGCCCACGACATCGATGACGGCCTGCGCGCGGGGCTGTTCAAGGTTGACGAACTCAAGGTGATGCCGTTGACCGCGGAGATCATCGCGGAAATCGACCGGCACTATCCGGCTCTGGACGAAGTCCGGCGTGGCGCGGAACTGGTGCGCGAATTGATCTCGCATTTCATCAGCGCGGTATTCGCCGAGGCGAGCCGGCGGCTCGAGGCCGCACAGCCGCAATCCGCCCATGACGTGCGCCGTCACAATGGGCCGCTGATCGCATTTCCACCGGCCGTGGCCCAGGAGGAGGCGGAGATCAAGAGCTTCCTCTGGCAGCGGATGTACCGCCACCAGCGGGTCATGCGGATAATGGACGACGCCGAACAGATCGTGTTTGACCTGTTCGCGCGCTACCGGCAATCCCCGGGCGACCTGCCGCCCGAGTGGGTGGAGGGCAGGGAGGCGGAGACCGAGGCGGAACGCGCCAGGCGGATCGGTAATTTCATTGCCGGGATGACCGACCGCTACGCCCTGATCGAGCATAACAGGCTTTTTGACTCGACCCCGGATTTGCGTTAGGCGGCGCCCATGGCCGACAAACCTGCTTCTTCGCACCTTTTTGCCGATGTGCTCGCGCGCGTGCGGGCGATCTGTGCCGCGCTCGCGGCTGAGGACCAATGGCCTGAAGGCACCGATTTTTCGCGCATTGTGGTCGAGCCGCCGCGGGAGGCCAGCCATGGCGACATGGCGACCAACGCCGCAATGGTGCTGGCAAAGGAGGCCAAGGCCAAGCCGCGCGATCTCGCCGAGAAGATCGCGGCGAAGCTGCGGGAAGACGAACTGGTGGCGTCCGTCGACGTCGCAGGTCCCGGCTTCATCAATCTCACCTTGAAGCCGCACGTCTGGATCTGCGAGCTGCGCACGATCCTGCGCGAGGGGGTGGGCTTTGGCTGCAGCGCGATGGGCGGCAACGAGAAGGTCAATGTCGAGTACGTCTCGGCGAACCCGACCGGACCGATGCATGTCGGCCATTGCCGCGGCGCGGTGTTCGGCGATGCGCTTTGCAGCCTGCTGGAGTTCGCTGGATTCAACGTCACCCGCGAATATTACGTCAACGATGCCGGCGCGCAGGTCGACGTCCTCGCGCGCTCGGCCTATCTGCGCTACCGCGAGGCGCTCGGCGAGGACATCGGCGCCATCCCGGAAGGACTTTATCCCGGCGACTATTTGAAGCCGGTGGGGCAGGCGCTTGCCAGGGAATACGGCGACAAGCTGCTTTCGATGCGCGAGGCCGCGTGGCTGCCGATCGTGTGCGACAAGGCGATCGCGATGATGATGGCCGAGATCAAGGACGATCTCGCCGCGCTCAACATCAAGCACGACGTGTTCTTCTCCGAACGCTCGCTGATCGAGACCGGCAACAACAAGGTCGCCGAGACCATCGATTTCCTGCGTGACAAGGGTGACATCTACGAGGGACGTCTGCCGCCGCCGAAAGGCAAGCCGGTCGAGGATTACGAGGACCGCGAGCAGACGCTGTTCCGTGCCACCGCCTATGGCGACGATGTCGATCGTCCGCTGATCAAGTCGGACGGCACCTACACCTATTTCGCGTCGGATATCGCCAACCATCGCAACAAGTTCGAGCGCGGCTTTAACAATCTGATCGATGTGTTCGGTGCCGACCATGGCGGCTACGTCAAGCGCATGCAGGCGGCGGTTAAGGCCGTGAGCGCCGGCAAGGCGGAGCTCGACGTGAAGATCGTGCAGCTCGTCCGGCTGCTGCGCGACGGCGAGCCGGTGAAGATGTCGAAGCGCGCCGGCGAGTTCGTGACGCTGCGCGAAGTCGTCGACGAGGTCGGCTCGGATGCGGTGCGCTTCATGATGCTGTTCCGCAAGAACGACGCCGTGCTCGATTTCGACCTCGCCAAGGTGATCGAGCAGACCAAGGACAATGCCGTGTTCTACGTCCAGTATGGGCATGCCCGCGGCCATTCGGTCTTCCGTAACGCGCGGCAGGAGGTGCTGACGGACCTGCCGGATGAGGACGGCGCGCGGCGGGACTATCTTTCGGGGGCGGCGCTCGAGCGGCTGTCCGATCCGGCAGAACTCAGCCTGCTCAAGCAGTTGGCGCTCTATCCGCGCATGATCGAGGCTGCGGCCGTCGCACACGAGCCGCACCGGATCGCCTTTTATCTGTATGATTTGGCCAGCGAGTTCCACGCGCTGTGGAACAAAGGAGGCGATCTGCCCTATTTACGCTTCATTATGAATAATGATGCAGAGATCACAAGGGCGCGACTGGCAATGGTTCAGGGCGTCGTCTCGGTTCTGGCATCGGGTCTAGCTGTTCTAGGCGTCCACGCCCTAACCGAGATGCGGTAGCAGCAGGGGCGAAGCCTCTCGCGATGGGGATCGTGGGGGTACTTGGCAGGGACCAACTCGTTCGCACCAGGAAGTTGCAGGCGACTTGGCGCTGTCCCGAAGGGGATGCAAGATCACGATGGCTGATCGATATCAAAACCGAATTTTTCCCGCCGATCTCGACTACGATCGCGGCACCAATGCCACGGGTCGGGCCGAAAACGACCCGCTGGCCGAACTGGCACGGCTGATCGGACAAGCCGATCCGTTTGCCACCACTCCGCCCAAGCCGCAGCCGGCGCCGCATCCGCTGCAGTCGCGGGCCAATGTCCGGCCGCAGACCTATCAGCCGCAGGCTGAGGATGAGGAGGTGGACCTGCCGGCCAGCCCACCGCCCTGGATGCAGCGCGCCCGCCATGAGGTCGCGCCGCCGCAGCAATATGCTGCGCCGTCGCAGGACTATGCAGCGCCATCGGAGGACTACGAAGAGCCGGATATTCAGCCGAGCGCCGTGCACCCGCTGCATCGCTACACCGCGCAGCACGCAGCGGCGCCGGTGCCGACGCCAGAATATCGCGCGCCGGTGCCGGAATATCGCGAGGAGTTGCCGTTCGAGGAGCCGGCGCAGCAGCTTGATCCGTCGCGCTACGACGATGCGCTTTATGGCCAGATCGAAGCCGGCGAGCAGGATTTTCAGCGCGAAGCGGCGTATCCCGACGATCCCTACGCCTATCAGAGCGCCGCTTACGAAGACGAGGAGCCTCCGCCGCGGAAGCGTAGCAGCGGACTGATGACGGTAGGGGCCGTGCTAGCGCTCGCGGTGGTGGGCACCGGCGCAGCCTTTGGCTACCGGACCTATGTGGGGTCGCCCCGCAGCGGCGAGCCGCCGATCATCAAGGCCGATAACAGCCCGACCAAGATCATGTCGCAGCCTGACGGTGCCGGCAAGGCGCCAGACCGCATGGCGTCCGGCAACGGCACGGAAAAGCTCATCTCGCGTGAGGAGACGCCGGTCGACGTCACCTCCAATACCGGTCCCCGCGTGGTGTTTCCGCCGTTGAACCAGAATGCCAACCCACCGCCGGTGGCGAGCGTCGCTCCCTCGGCAGCTTCGCCGCTGACCACGAGCGGTACGCTGCCTAACAATGAGCCGCGGCGGATCCGGACGCTTTCGGTCAAGGGCGATTCGGCAGATGCCGGCGTGCCGGCGTCGGCGCCGCCTCCGCCAGCCAAGTCAGCGCCTGTCATGCGGACTGCGTCGGTGACCCCGTCCCATGGCAACCCAGCCTCGGCCAATGCGAGCGCCAACACGCCGATGTCGCTGGCACCCGGCGCGCCGCAGCCCGATCCGGCGCCGACCCGTGTCGCTTCGACCAATCCCACCGCGAGCGTGAGCAGCGGAGGGTATGTGGTTCAGGTCTCCTCGCAACGGAACGAGGCGGATGCGCAGGCCTCCTACAAGGCGCTGCAGGGCAAGTATCCAAGCGTGCTCGGCTCGCAGTCGCTGCTCGTGAAGCGCGTCGATCTCGGCGAGAAGGGAGTGTACTACCGGGCGTTTGCCGGTCCGTTCAGCTCCCTGGATCAGGCGACGCAGGTTTGCAGCAGCCTGAAGGCTGCCGGCGGGCCGCAGTGCCTCATCCAAAGGAATTAACGGCGGTTTCCTTGACGCTCGGGATACATGCGGCCTAATCGGCCGCATGGTAAACCGAGCATTCATCACGGGCGTATCCGGGTTTGAGCTGACCGATGCCGAGCGCGAGTTCATTCGCGCCGAACGGCCGTGGGGCTTCATCCTGTTCAAACGGAACGTCGAAACCCCCGATCAAGTATCTGCACTTGTTCGTGAATGCCGTTCAGTCGTAGGTCAACCTGAGGCGCCGGTCCTGATCGACCAGGAGGGCGGCCGGGTTCAGCGGCTTGGACCGCCGCATTGGCCCGTCTATCCCGCCGGGGCGGCGTTTGGTGCGCTGTACGATCGCGATTCGCAGCTCGGGCTTGCCGCCGCGCGGCTCAGCGCGAGGCTGATTGCCGCCGATCTGGCGGATCTCGGGATCACCGTCGACTGCCTGCCGCTGGCGGACGTGCCGGTCGAAGGCGCCGACGCCGTGATCGGCAACCGCGCCTATGGAACCGATCCAGCCAAGGTGGCCGCCATTGCCCGCGCCGTGACGGACGGATTAGAGCAGGGTGGTATTTTACCGGTGCTGAAACATATACCAGGTCATGGACGGGCAACGGCGGACACCCATTTCCGGCTACCGACGGTTGATACGGCCAGGTCCGAACTGGAACGGACCGACTTTGCGGCATTCCGGCCGCTTGCCGATCTGCCGATGGCCATGACTGCACATGTTGTGTTTAGCGCGCTGGACCCCGCCCAACCGGCGACGACTTCTGCGACAATCATCCAACAGGTGATTCGCGACGGTATCGGGTTCCAGGGTTTGTTAATGAGTGATGACGTGTCCATGAACGCGCTCTCGGGATCGATCGCCGAGCGGACCCGGGCGATCATTAGCGCAGGCTGCGACATGGTCCTGCACTGCAACGGCAAGCTCGACGAGATGCGCGAAGTTGCGCGCGAAACGCCGGAACTGACCGGCGAGGCGCTGGAGCGCGCCAAGCGCGCGCTGGCAGCACGGAAACCGCCGCTTCCGTTCGACCGGCTGGCGGCACGGGCCGAACTGGATGCCTTGATAGGACAAGTAGGTACGGCATGACCGCGGAAATTCTGTCGTTTGAGACCGGCCGGCCGGCTGAAATCAGCGAGGACGAACCGGCGCTGGTGGTCGACGTCGGCGGCTATGAGGGCCCGCTCGACCTCCTGCTGACGCTCGCGCGGCAGCAGAAGGTCGACCTGTCCAAGATCTCGATCCTGGCGCTCGCGGACCAGTACCTGCAGTTCATCGAGGCGGCGCGGAAGATCCGGCTGGAGCTTGCCGCCGATTATCTGGTCATGGCGGCCTGGCTCGCCTACCTGAAATCGCGGCTGTTGTTGCCGGAGCCGCCCGCAGCGGAAGGGCCGAGCGCCGAGGAGATGGCGACCGCGCTTGCCAACCGGCTGCGGCGGCTCGAGGCGATCCGGGAAGCGGCGAACCGGCTGATGAACCGGCCGCAGTTCCAGCGCGATATCTTTCCGCGCGGCAATCCGGAGTCCATCGCCGAGATCAAGCATCCGAAATTCACCGCGACGCTCTACGACCTGCTCACGGCTTACGCCGTGCAGCGCCAGCAGCGGGTGCTGGCCAGCGTGCATCTGACCAAGCGCACGGTGTGGTCGCTTGCCGAAGCGCGCGCCTCGCTGGAACGCCTCGTCGGTGCGGCCGATAACGAGCACTGGAATTGCCTCGACGAATTCCTGATGGACTACGTCGTCGAACCGTCGCAGCGGGCGACCGTGTTCGCGTCGAGTTTCGCCGCCGCGCTGGAATTGGTGCGGGAAGGCGAGATGGAGCTGAACCAGAGCCGAGCGTTTGCGCCGCTCTATTTTCGTAAGCGTTTGCCGCAAGTGCCCGGTGCCACCGCGCCGGACATTACGGCTGAGTAAGTGGAAGAAGGAGACCGAGCCATGGCAAGCCTGGCGGAAAAGCGCATGGAAGATGCCGAGGAGCACGTCACCGATCCGCAGGCGCGGCCCGAGGAATTGCGGCTTCTGGAAGCCCTGCTGTTCGCCTCCGCCGAGCCGATCGACCAGGCCACCCTGGCCAAGCGCATGCCCGAGGGCGTCGACGTCAAGGCCGCGCTGGCGCAACTGCAGGCGGAATACGCCCCGCGCGGGGTCAATCTGGTGCGTGTCGCCAACAAATGGACCTTCCGCACCGCAGGCGATCTCGCCTGGCTGATGACGCGCGAGACCACGGAGACGAAGAAACTCTCGCGCGCGGCGATCGAGGTGCTGGCGATCGTCGCCTATCACCAGCCGGTGACCCGCGCCGAGATCGAGGAGATCCGCGGCGTGGTCACCTCCAAGGGCACGCTCGACGTGCTCCTGGAAACCGGCTGGATCCGCCCCCGCGGGCGCCGCAAGACGCCGGGACGGCCGCTCACCTTCGGCACGACGGAAGCGTTCCTCTCGCAGTTCAGCCTGGAGGCGCTCGGCGACCTGCCCGGTCTCGACGAGCTGAAGGGAACCGGTCTCTTGGATTCGCGCCTGCCGTCCGGCTTCAATGTCCCGACGCCATCGGACGATCCGACGCTTCGCGAGGATGAGGACCCGCTCGAGCCCGGCGACAATCTGGAACTGTTCCTGGCGCCGGTTGCCGAGCCCGAGGAGGGCGGCGGCAAGGATTCGGAGTCAGAGGGCGGTGGCCCTTCAGAGGGTGATGGCAAGGATTCAGCCTGACCCCCGCAGCCGGAACGCAGCAGGTTAACGGTAGCAATATTGCGTAGCCGCGACAGCGATTTGCCGCGGCTTGAGTCCTTGTTTTTGACGCCCTGCGGGCCTACTTTCCGCTCGAAGCTTCGGCCGGTGCGCCGGTCACGTTTGGAGGGTTTGCAGGATGGGTTCGCTTAGCATTTGGCACTGGATCGTCGTGATCGCAGTGGTCCTGCTGCTGTTTGGCCGCGGCAAGATTTCCGACCTGATGGGCGATGTCGCGCAGGGCATCAAGGCCTTCAAGAAGGGCATGCAGGACGATGACAAGACTGCAGAAAAGCCCGCCGAGCCGGTGAAGTCCATTGATCACAATGCGGCGCCGTCGGCAGCACGGTCGGACGTCGGCAGCAAGGCCGTCTAAGTCTAAGGCTTGTCTGACGCGTTTTCTTCACGCGAACCGGTGACCACTTCGCTTGAAAACGCTATGGACGTTCGTTGAGAAAAAACGCGTGCGCCCCCAAATCCTGTTACAAGGGCCGGGGTTGTTTGCGCGCGTGAGCGGAATCTTTCATGTTCGACATCGGGTGGAGTGAACTGGTCGTCATCGCGGTCGTCGCGCTGATCGCCATCGGCCCGAAAGAACTCCCCGGCGTGCTCCGGATGGTGGGCCAGTGGATGGGCAAGGCACGCCGGATGGCTGCTGAATTCCAGGGCCAGTTCCAGGAAGCCATGCGCGAGGCCGAGATGGCCGAGCTCAAGAAGGGCTTTGACGACGTCAGGGAAGCCGCCACGGGCATTACCAGCGGGAATGTCATGACGTCACTGCAGAAGGACGTGAACGACTCCCTGCAGATCGGCGACATCGAGAAGCCCGCGGAGGCCAAGCCTGCGGATGCGCCGGCCGCTCTGCCGCCGGCATCGGCGGGCGATACGCCGGTAATTCCAACGACGCCGGCCGCGCCTACGCCGGAGACCTTTGTCGAAGCCGAAGCGCACGCGGCGGCGAACGAGCCGCTCGCGATCGTCAAAGAGGCTGAGCCGCAACCGGCAGTGCCGCAGGACGCACCTGAGGCGCCCGACGTGCAAAAGAGCGCGAAAGCGTCATGAGCGCCGAAGACATCGAAGCCAGCAAGGCACCGTTGATGGACCACTTGATCGAGCTGCGCTCGCGGCTGATCAAGGCGCTGCTCGGATTCGGCGTGGCCTTCATCTTCTGCTTCTTCTTCGCCAAGCAGATTTACAACGTGCTGGTGTGGCCGTTCGTCTGGGTCGCCGGGCCTGAGAACTCGAAATTCATCTACACCGCGCTGCTGGAATATTTCATCACCCAGCTCAAGCTTGCGCTGTTCGGCGCCGGCTTCATCTCGTTCCCGATCGTCGCAACCCAGATCTACAAGTTCGTGGCGCCCGGGCTTTATCGGCACGAGCGCAACGCGTTCCTGCCATATCTGATCGCCACTCCCGTGTTCTTCGTGGCCGGCGCGATGCTGGTCTATTTCGTGGTGCTGCCGATGCTGGTGCGGTTCTCGCTGGGTATGCAGCAGATGGGCGGCGCGGAGACCGCGCAGATCCAGCTCCTGCCGAAGGTCGGCGAATATCTGTCGCTGATGATGTCGCTGATCTTCGCCTTCGGCATCGCCTTCCAGCTCCCGGTGATCCTGACGCTGCTTGGCCGCATCGGCATCGTGACCTCGCAGATGCTGCGCGAGAAGCGGCGCTATTTCATCGTCATCGCTTTCATCATTGCCGCGGTCCTGACCCCGCCGGACGTGCTGAGCCAGGCCTCGCTCGCGATCCCCTTGCTGGCGCTCTACGAGGGCGCCATCATCGCCGTGCGCGTGGTGGAGAAGAAGGCAGCCGCCGCCCGAACCTCGACCGGCGGCACGCCCAGCGCCACCAATCCGGCCGAGTAGGGCGTTATTCGTCATGCCCGGGCTTGTCCAGGGCATCCACGTCTTTTACAGACCGTGCAATCGAGGCGTGGATGGCCGGGACAAGCCCGGCCATGACGTAGGAATGTGGTCATGCACGACATCAAAGCGATCCGCGACAATCCCGAGGCTTTCGACGTCGGAATGAAACGGCGCGGGTTTGCGCCCCTGTCGCCGTCGCTGCTTGCGATCGACGAGAAACGCCGCGCGGCAATTCTGGCGTCCGAGCAGGCGCAGGCACGGCGCAATGCGGCGTCCAAGGAGATCGGCGAAGCCAAGAAAGCCAAGGACGAGGCGCGCGCGGCGAAGCTGATGGCTGAAGTCGCGGAGCTCAAGACCTCGCTACCGGAGCTCGAGGCCGCCGCGAAGGTGGCCGATGAGGAATTGAACACGCAACTCGCCGCGCTTCCGAACTTGCCCGCGGACGATGTGCCTGATGGCGTCGACGAGCACGGCAATGTGCAGCACCACCTATTCGGCGCGCCACGACAGTACGGTTTTGCGCCGAAGCCGCATGACGATCTCGGCGGCGCTCTCGGCTACATGGATTTCGAAGCGGCCGCGAAATTGTCGGGCGCGCGCTTCGTCGTGCTGAAGAAGGGATTGGCGCGGCTGGAGCGGGCGATCGGGCAATTCATGCTCGACCTGCACACCAACGAGCACGGATATAGCGAAATCAATCCGCCGCTCCTGGTGCGCAACGAGGTGATGTTCGGCACCGGGCAATTACCGAAATTCGAGGACGATCAGTTCTGGGCGATCAAGGGCGAATTGCTGACTGCCGGTGAAGAGCGGCTGAAGAGCGAGCGTCTCGGACTGATCCCGACCGCCGAGGTCTCGCTGACCAATCTCGTCCGCGAATCCATCGTCGACGAAAAAGAGCTGCCGATGCGGCTGACTGCGCTCACGCCCTGCTTCCGCGCCGAAGCCGGCGCCGCCGGCCGCGACACGCGCGGCATGATCCGCCAGCACCAGTTCACGAAGGTCGAACTGGTCTCGATCACCACGCCGGAGACCAGCCGCGACGAACATGAGCGCATGCTGGCCTGCGCCGAGGAAGTGCTGCGCCAGCTCGACCTGCATTATCGCGTGATGACGCTGTGCGCCGGCGACATGGGTTTTTCCGCGCAGAAGACCTACGACATCGAAGTGTGGATGCCAGGACAATTTTCAGGTCAGGGCGACGGTGGCGCGTATCGTGAAATCTCGAGCTGTTCGGTCTGCGGCGATTTCCAGGCCCGGCGAATGGATGCGCGCTATCGTGCCGGCGACGGCAAGCCGCGCTTCGTGCATACGCTGAACGGCTCCGGCACCGCGGTCGGCCGAGCGCTGATCGCCGTGATGGAAAACTATCAGCAGCAGGACGGCTCGATTGCCGTTCCCGACGTGCTGCAGCCCTATATGGGCGGCTTGAAAGTGATCGAGCACGACACATGAAGTGAACCTGCAAGATGGCGCTGCATCGCGACATCTACTGGATCGGACGGCAGTGGGCCGTCACCGGTTTCGGGATGCAGCTCATCGATCAACGGCACGGCGGAAAGTTCGATATCGAGATCGCACGGCTCTGGGACGAGGGGCTCGCGGGCGATCTGGGCGCGCAGAAATGGTTCGATCCGGTCGATTTTGGCAAAGGGCTTTGGGTCGCGCGGCAGCGCCACACGAAACCGCTTGTAACCGCTGAGGTCGATTCGGCGCCCGAGCCGCTGGTCGTCGAGAAAGTGGACGTTGCGACGGCTGGAGCCATTGAGGCGCTACCGCCGAAAACCACAGGATTTCAGCTTCGGATCGCGGGCAGCGCCAAATTCCTGCGACCCTGGCGTGTCCGGATGAAGCGGTAAGAACCCGCAAATCGCCGGGGTTTGCCTCTGCGGCGTTTGCCGGTTAAGACCTTTGGCAAGACAGGCGATCGAACAGGGCATTTTGAACGGATGCGAATTCTCTGCACCAATGATGACGGCATCCACGCGCCCGGGTTGAAGGTCGTCGAGCAGATCGCGCGCACTTTGTCCGACGACGTCTGGATCGTGGCGCCGGAGCTCGACCAGTCTGGCGTGTCGCATTCGCTGTCCCTGAACGATCCCTTGCGGCTGCGCGAGATCGGCCCGCGCCACTTCGCCGTCCGGGGGACGCCGACGGACTGCGTGATCATGGGCGCGCGCCATATCCTCGGTCCGAAACTGCCGGATCTCGTGCTGTCGGGCGTCAACAAGGGCCGCAACGTCGCCGAGGACGTGGTCTATTCCGGCACCATCGCCGGCGCACTCGAGGGCACCATACTGGGCCTGCCGTCATTTGCGCTGTCGCAGGAATTCAGCCTCGAGACCCGTGAAAAGCCGCTCTGGGACACCGCGCTGCAATTCGGTCCCGACATCGTGCGCAAGGTGATGGATGCCGGCATTCCCAAGAACACGGTGATCAATGTCAATTTCCCGGCCTGCGTGCCGGAGGACGTCAAGGGCATCCGCGTCACCCGGCAGGGCAAGCGCAATCTCGGTTTCCTGAAGATCGATGAGCGCCGCGATGGCCGCGGCAATCCCTATTTCTGGATCGGTTTTGAGCGCACGGCGATGATGGACACGCCGGCGGAAGGCACCGATCTCGCGGCGCTTGCGGCGCGCTACGTGTCGGTCACGCCGCTGCGGCTCGACCGCACCGATGAGGCATTCTCGGAAGCGCTGACGTCGACGCTGAAATAGCTCCATCCGGGCTACGGATTTGCCTTGTGAATGCTAGACCGGTGCGCTCTTGAGCGTGCTGTCGATCAGTTGGGCGAGCGTTTCAAGCTGGAATGGCTTCTGCAGCGCGGGGCGATCGCGATATTCCTCCGGCAGGCCCGAAGAGCCATAGCCGGTCGCGAAAATGAAGGGACGGTTGCGCGCGTTGATCAGTTCGGCGACGGGTGTGATCACCTTGCCGTTGACATTGACATCAAGGATCGCGAGGTCGAACTCGGTCGACTGCGCGAGCTTGACCGCTTCTGAGATTTCCCCGGCCTCGGCCGCCACGCTGTGACCCAGCTCTTCCAGCATGTCGGCGACCATCATCCGGATCATGACCTCGTCTTCGACGAGAAACACAGAACAGCCCTCAGGCCGTGCGGTAGTCATGTCGGAATCCTTGCCTGTCCCCGCGCCACGTTCGCAAATATCTCCCGCAGGCGCAACGTAAACGTTCGCGCTCATGCTCGCCTCACAGAGCCTCGATCGTGCGTCGTCGCCGATCATATGGGGAATAAAATACTTGCTCGCCAACGCCGCGTCATGGCTATGGTTCCGGGGAGGGAACGCGATCGTGAGGGAAATTTTCCTCAACGCGGGATTTCGAGTTGGTGTGGCATTAATCGGCTAGGATCGTGCTCGGCAACCGTGCCGCGCAGCAAGCTTACGAGACCCGCTATGGCCAGCACATCTGAGCCGCCCGAGAAAATGATGTTTCAGCTCGCGCTGAGGCGGCGCGGCATCAGCGACCAGTCGGTGCTTCGTGCGATGGAGGAGGTGCCGCGCGAGCGCTTTGTCGCGGCCAATGACCGCGACCATGCCTACCGCGACAGCGCGCTCGGCATCGCCTGCGGGCAGACCATCAGCCAGCCCTTCGTCGTCGCCTACATGACCGAACAGCTCCAGCTCAACCGGGAGCACCGGGTGCTCGAGATCGGCACCGGCTCCGGCTACCATGCCGCGGTCCTCTCGCGGCTGTGCAAGCATGTGCTGACCATCGAGCGGTACCGGACATTGGCCGATACAGCCCGCCAGCGGCTGGAGAAGCTCGACTATTACAATATCGAGGTCATGCTCGGCGATGGCTTCGACGTGCCCGCCGGCGCCGGCGATTTCGACCGCATCATCGTCACCGCCGCGATGGAGCAGATTCCGGAGAAGCTTTTGCAGCGGCTCGAGGTCGGCGGCATCCTGATCGCGCCGGTCGGCCCACACCATGGTACCCAGACGCTGGTCCGGGTGATCAGGACCGAGACCGGATTCGAGCGCAAGGAATTGGTCGACGTGCGCTTCGTGCCGGCCCTGCCGGGGGTGGCGCGGGAACTGTAGAGTCTGGGGATTGCTGCCTCGCGCCAATACCTTATTCCGAAGGTTAAGCGCTTGTTTACTCGGTACGTGTTTACTCAAAACAGTATTTTGTTGCGTACGAGTGAGTAACCATGTCCGCTGTCGTCGAGTTGCTTCGCTCGCGCCGCGTCCCGCAGGTGGCGGTGCTGGCGCTGATGTCGGTCGGTTTTGCCGGGTGCAGCGGCGACATGTCGACGCGCTTCTCGCAAAACTCTTATTCCAACAATCCCTTCGCCTTCGAGCCCCAGGCGACCGGCTCGGTGCCGCAGCAGCCGGTCGAGCGGCGTGAGCTGCCGCAATATGCGCGGCCGCAATCGCCGTATTCGCAGTCGCAGTCCTATCAATCCCAACCGCTGCCGCCGCCGGTTGCTGCGCCGCAATCCTATCCGGTCTCCAACTCCGGAGTGTCAGGAGGCGGGCGGGGCGTGGCATCCTATGCGCCGCCACAACAACCGCCGCGCCTTGAGGCCACGGGGACCGTGCCGCAGTCGGTGGCGCGCGCGCCCGCAGGTCACGGCGGCACCACGATCATCGTCGGCACCAGCGATACGCTGGAAGTGCTGTCGAAGCGCTACAACGTCTCGACCGCCGAAATCCTGCGCGCCAACGGCTACAAGGGGCCGCGCGCGCTGTCGCCCGGCCAGCAGCTTGTCATCCCGCGCCCGGCTGCGGTGGCGGCAGCGCCAGCACCTGCTGTCGCGCCGCCGGTGAGCAAGCCGGTCGCCGTCGCAGCCACTGCCGGAGGCGTCCATTACGTCAACAAGGGCGACACGCTGCACAGCATAGCGCGCCAGCATCACGTCTCGCCGGCCGAGCTTGCGAAGGCCAACCATCTCGACCAGTCGGCCAAGCTCAGCCTTGGCATGAACTTGACCGTCCCGGGCGCCAAGACGGCCGCGGCTGCGCCCGCAGCGCCGGCACCCGCATTGGCACCGGCTCCCGTGCCGGCTGCTCCGGCACCGAAGGTGGTTGCGACCGCGCAGCCGCAAAGCGCCCGGCTGGTCCAGCCCGCGGCGAATGTCGAACAGCCTGCTCCGGCCGCCGAACCGGTGGCGGTCAAGCCGAGCGAGACCACCAGCTCGTTGCCGACCTTCCGCTGGCCGGCCCGCGGCAAGGTGATCACCGGCTATGGCGCCAAGACCAACGGCAAGTCCAATGACGGCATCAACCTCGCAGTGCCCGAGGGCACGCCGGTGAAGGCCGCCGAGGATGGCGTCGTCGCCTATTCCGGCAACGAACTGAAGGGTTATGGCAATCTGGTCCTGGTGCGGCACTCCAACGGCTACGTCACCGCATATGCCCATGCGAGTGAGCTGCTCGTGAAGCGCGGCGATACGATCAAGCGCGGTCAGGTGATTGCCAAGTCGGGCCAGTCGGGAGAGGTGACTTCGCCGCAGCTTCACTTCGAGATCCGCAAGGGATCATCCCCGGTCGACCCGCTGCAATTCCTCAACGGGGCGTGAGGCGCGAGTTCGCAGGACTATCACTCTCCGCAGATGCGCTGTCATCGCCCGGCTTGACCGGGCGATCCAGTATTCCAGAGACAGTCGTAGTTGAGTCGAGAGGCCGCGGCGTACTGGATTCCCCGCCTTCGCGGGGAATGACGGCTGTTAGTGCCTCAAGACTTCCCGCTACTTGCCGCTCAGCCTCACGCCAAGCCGGCCGGCCAATTCCTGCGTGAACTGCCAGGCGACGCGGCCGGAGCGGGAGCCGCGGGTGGTCGACCATTCCAGTGCCTCGCGCTCCAATTCCTCGCCATCGATCTTGATGCCGAAATGGTCGCAATAGCCTTTGACCATGGCGAGGTATTCATCCTGGCTGCAGCGGTGGAAGCCGAGCCACAGGCCGAAGCGGTCGGACAATGAGACCTTCTCCTCGACCGCTTCGCCGGGATTGATCGCGGTCGAGCGCTCGTTCTCGATCATCTCGCGCGCGAGCAAATGCCTGCGGTTGGAAGTGGCATAGAGGATGACGTTCTCGGGACGTCCCTCGATGCCGCCTTCCAGCACCGCCTTCAGCGATTTGTACGAGGCGTCGTTGCCGTCGAAGGAGAGGTCGTCGCAGAACACGATGAAGCGGAAATCGGAGGCGCGCAGCACTTCCATCAGCATCGGCAGGCTCTCGATATCCTCGCGATGGATCTCGATCAGCTTCAACCGGTCCGCAAACTTGCGGTCGAGATTGATACTGGCATGTGCGGCCTTCACCAGCGACGATTTCCCCATGCCGCGCGCGCCCCAGAGCAGCGCGTTGTTGGCGGGCAGCCCATTGGCGAAGCGCTCGGTATTTTCGATCAGGATGTCGCGCATCCGGTCGATCCCCTTGAGCAGGAAGATCTCGACGCGGCTGACGCGGGCGACCTTTGAGAGCCGTCCGTCCGGATGCCAGACGAAGGCATCGGCCGCACCGAGCTGCTTGCTTGCATCCGCGTCCGGGGCGGCGGCGGAGAGGTGGCGCGAGATCGCCTCCAGGGCGTTTGCGATCCGCTCCGCGGTGTCGCCGTTGAGCTCGCTTGCCGGACCTTTTGTCGCGGTTTTGCGGGGGCCTTTGGAGGCCAGTTTGGGCATGGCGCGAGGCGCTGATTTTTTGGCTTTTTTCGACATTTGCGCAGTTCCTGACGGGGCAGGCTTTAACGGGCCTTGGCGGCTGCCGCAAGCGGCCTAAATGAGGGGCTGTTAACGTTGCAATTGGGCCGGCCGCCGCTATAGTCCGCGCGAATTTGCCCGGACCGGGCTTGACGCGCCAGGCGTCGCCGGTCCTTCTCCCGTCTCACGAGGATTGTCCGAATGCTGATTACTCCTGCGTTTGCCCAGGCCGGAGCCGGCGGCGATGCCAACAGCATGTTGATGTCGCTTTTGCCGTTCGCGCTGATCTTCGTGATCATGTACTTCCTGATTCTGCGCCCGCAGCAGAAGAAGGTGAAAGATCATGCCGAGCTGGTCAAAAACATCCGTCGCGGCGACACCGTCGTGACCTCCGGCGGCCTCGTCGGCAAGGTGACCAAGGTGGTCGACGACGACCAGATCGAGTTCGAAATCTCCGATGGCGTCCGGGTGCGGCAGATGCGGCAGATGATCTCGGGCGTGCGCACCAAGGGCGAGCCGGCGAAGGAAAAGGCCGAGGCCAAGGACGAGACGTCAGCGAGCTGATTGTCGCGCCGCAATTTCCGATCTGACAGGTCAACCCGATGTTGTATTTCACGCGGTGGAAGGCGCTGGGAATCATTCTCACGGCGCTCGTGGTGTGCCTTTGCGCCGTGCCGAACTTCTTCCCGGAATCCCAGGTCAAGACCTGGCCGGGGTGGGCGCAGCGGCGCCTGGTGCTCGGCCTCGACCTGCAGGGCGGCTCCTATCTGCTGCTCGAGGTCGATTCCAACTATGTGAAGAAAGAGAAGCTCGACCAGATCCGCGACGACGCGCGGCGCGTGTTACGCGACGCCAAGATCGGCTACACCGGTCTCAACGCGCGCAATGATGCCGTGGAGGTACGGATCAGCCGCGATACTGACCTGCCGACCGCGCTCTCCAAGCTGCGTGAGCTCTCGCAGCCGCTCGGCGGCCTGCTCGGTTCCAGCGGCCAGCGCAGCCTCGAAGTGTCCGATGCCGGCGGCGGGCTGATCCGCCTGACCGTGCCGCAGGCCGCCATCACCGAGCGCATCCGCCAGACCATCGAGCAGTCGATCCAGATCGTCGAGCGCCGCGTCAACCAGCTCGGCACCGTCGAGCCCGTGATCCAGCGCCAGGGCACTGACCGCATCCTGGTGCAGGTGCCGGGTCTGCAGGACCCGACACGCCTGAAGGAACTGCTCGGCAAGACCGCGAAGATGGAATTCCGGATGGTCGACACCTCGGTGTCGCCCGACCAGGCCCAGCAGGGCAGGGTTCCGCCTGATTCCGAACTGCTGATGAGCGCGTCGACGCCGAAGGTCCCGTACGTCGTCAAGAAACAGGTGCTGGTCTCCGGCGGAGACCTGACCGACGCGCAGCCGGGATTCGACCAGCGCACCGGCGAGCCGATCGTCAGTTTCCGCTTCAACACCTCGGGCGCGCGGAAATTCGCCCAAGCCACGACCGAGAATGTCGGCCAGCCCTTCGCCATCATCCTCGACAATGAGGTGATCTCCGCGCCCGTGATCCGCGAGCCGATCACCGGTGGCCAGGGCCAGATCTCGGGCAGCTTCACGGTTCAGTCCGCCAACGATCTCGCGATCCTCTTGCGCGCCGGCGCGCTGCCGGCGCCGCTGACGGTGATCGAGGAGCGCACGGTCGGTCCGGGGCTCGGCCAGGATTCGATCGAGAAGGGCGAACTGGCGGCCTATGTCGGCTCGATCCTGGTCATCGTGTTCATGCTTCTGACGTATCGGCTGTTCGGCGTGTTCGCCAACATCGCCGTGGCCGTCAACGTCGCGATGATCTTTGGCCTGTTGTCGCTTTTGAACGCCACGCTGACGCTGCCCGGCATCGCCGGCATCGTGCTCACGGTCGGCATCGCGGTGGACTCGAACGTGCTGATCTATGAGCGTATCCGCGAGGAATTGCGGGGCGGGCGCAACGCGATCTCGGCGATCGATGCCGGCTTCAAGCGCGCGCTCGCGACCATCCTCGACTCCAACATCACCACCTTCATCGCCGCCGCGGTGCTGTTCTACATCGGTACCGGTCCGGTGCGCGGCTTCGCCGTCACGCTCGGGATCGGCATCATTACCACGGTCTTCACCGCGTTTACGCTCACGCGGCTGATCGTCGCGTGGTGGGTGTGGTGGAAGCGGCCGCAAAAGACCGTGCCGATCTGAGAGGCCTGTTGTGACTCATTATGTTCTCATTGGCCTTGGCATCCTGATCGCCGTGCTGACCGTCGTCGCCGCGCTCGGCATCCTGCCGCCGCTGCGCATCGTCCCGGACAACACGCATTTCGATTTCACGCGCTTCCGCCGCATCAGCTTCCCGATCTCGGCGGTGCTCTCGATCATCGCGATCACGCTGTTCTTCACCCACGGCCTGAATTTCGGCATCGACTTCCGGGGCGGCACGCTGCTGGAAGTGCAGGCCAAATCCGGCAACGCCGATATCGCCGCGATGCGCGCCACGCTCAGCACTTTGAACCTCGGTGAGGTCCAGTTGCAGCAGTTCGGCGGGCCGGCCAACGTGTTGATCCGCGTCGCCGAGCAGCCCGGCGGCGACAGCGCGCAGCAGGAGGCGGTGCAGAGGGTCCGCGGCGCGCTGGGCGATTCCGTCGAATATCGCCGTGTCGAGGTGGTGGGCCCGCGCGTCTCCGGCGAACTCCTGGCCTACGGCATGCTCGGCCTGATGCTCGCGATCGTCGGCATCCTGATCTATCTCTGGTTCCGCTTCGAATGGCAGTTCGCGCTCGGCGCCATGATCGCCAACGTCCACGATATCGTGCTGACGATCGGCTTCATGTCGGTCTCGCAGGTCGATTTCGACCTCACCAGCATCGCGGCGCTGCTGACGATTCTCGGCTACTCCCTCAACGACACGGTCGTGATCTACGACCGTATCCGCGAGATGCTGCGGCGTTACAAGAAGATGCCGATGCCGCAGCTCCTCAACGAATCGATCAACTCGACGCTGTCACGCTCGATCATCACCCACGTCACGGTGACGCTCGCGCTGCTGGCGCTGCTGCTGTTTGGTGGTAACGCCATCCACAGCTTCACCGCTGTCATGATGTTCGGCGTGGTGCTGGTCGGTACCTACACCTCGATCTTCATCGCGGCGCCGATCCTGATCTATCTCGGCGTGGGCACCGTACGTGGGGACGCGCCGGAGACGCCGGCCAAGAAGCCGGAAGCAGCGGCAAAGAAGTAGCTCGTCATGGTTCAATCCTCGGACGCTCCACATCTTCCGAGGTCGGCGCCGATCGAGGCCTATGGCAAAGGCGGCTTCGCCTTTGCCGACATGTCGCATCGCGGCTCGCTGCTCTGCCTGCCCGATGGGATCTGGGCCTGGCCGGTGACGACCCCGCAGCAGATCGACCGATACTCGCTCGAGCGTGTGTTCGCGAAGGCCAACATCATTGACACGCTGATCGTCGGCACCGGAACAGAAACATGGATAGCGCCCAAGGCGCTGCGCGACGCCTTGCGCGCGGTGCATGTGGTGTTGGATACGATGCAGACGGGACCTGCGATCCGCACCTACAACATCATGATGGGCGAGCGGCGGCGGGTGGCGGCGGCGCTGATCGCAGTGCCATGAGCGAGCCCGGCGGCACGGACGCCGCGGCGTTCTGCGCCGAACTGGTGCGCACCCATGATTTCGCGCGCTATGCCTCCACGCTGTTCGTGCCGACGGTCGAACGCCGCGCGCTGCTCGCGATCTACGCCTTCAACGCCGAAATTTCCCGCGTTCATGAGCTCGTCAGCCAACCCTTGCCCGGCGAGATACGCCTGCAATGGTGGACCGACATGCTCGCAGGCAGCGGCCATGGCAGCGTCGAAGGCAACCCTGTCGCAGCAGAGCTGTTGCTCGCGATCAGGAATTTCCGGCTGCCCGTCGAGCCGCTGTCGCGGCTGGTCGAGGAGCACCAGTTCGATCTCTACAACGATCCGATGCCGTCGATGGCAGCGCTCGAGGGCTATCTCAACGAGACCGCCTCGGCGCTGTTCTCGCTCGCTGCGCGCGTGATGGCGCGGCCGTCAGAAGAAATTGATCACCTCGCGCAGCACGCCGGGCTCGCGCAAGGTATCGCGCAAGTGATCAGCGCGTTGCCGCGCGACGCCTCGCGACGGCAATTGTTCCTGCCGCTGCAGTTCCTTGAGCAGCACGGCGGCGGAATCGAAGACGTATTCTCCGGCAAGCAGACGCCGCAACTGCGCGCTGCGATCGACCAGCTCATCGGCGAGGCGACGAGCCATCTGAAGACCGCGCTCTCGCTGTTGCCGACGGTTTCGCCGGCGATGCGGCCGATCTTTCTGCCATTGGCGCTCCTCGAGCGCGATCTCGCGCGGATGTCGCGGACCAGCACGGACCCGTTCGCCCCACAGGTCACATCGCGGCTGCGGGTGCTGTGGACGGTGTGGCGGGCGTCGCGGCGACGGGTGTTCGGCGGCTAGAGCATTTTCGGTTCTGATTCCATCAGAACCGAAGCTCTAGCGCGTGAGCCGGTCCATCTCGGCGACTTCGAAATTGAAACGGTCGCGAAGATTCTTGCGCTGCTCAAGGATGTCCTTGAGGAAGGCGCGGTCGGCCTCGTTCTGCATCATCGGCTCGATCAGGTCGATCTGGTTCATCGCCACGAGCTGCAATATCTCCGTGCGCGGCTTGCCCGCGGCATCGCGCGGCAGCGCATGGACGACTTGGATATGCTCGGGCGGCTTGACACCCTTGGCTGAGGCAAGCGTGTTGCGCAGCTTCTTCTCCAGCGCGACCTCGTCGGCTTCCACGAAGGCATAGAGCCCGACGCCGACCCGGCGGTCTGCGAAGGCGACGATCGCGGTGTCGCGGACTTCCGGGTTCTTCCGGATCAGATCGATCAGGACCGGCGCGTCATTGACCAGCCGCCGGCCGCCGCCTTCGCGATCGGTGAAATTGAAGAGTCCACGGGTAATCGCCTGGTAGACCTTTTTGCCGGTCTTGAGCCAGACGCTGGCGACGACTGACTTGCGAGCGAGGATCTTGCGTTCCTTCGGGGTCAGCGCATCGGGCGCATAGCTGCGCTTGTGCTTCAGCAGATGCCGCAAATCCTCATAGGCCGCGATGCGGAACAGCCGGCTGCGGCGCTTGAAGCAGGCGGCGAGCTGGAAATCGGTGAGATAGGCGCGGCCGTTGCGGCCGACCAGCCAGTTCTGCTCCTTGGCGAGATCGTTGTGGCAGATGCCGGCACGATGCAGTCTGCGCAGCGCATCCTTGGCCGAACGGAAATAGGCGACATCGCCATGCGGCTTCGCCAGGTGCAGCGCCACGCCGTCGATGAACCCGCGCACCAGCGCGCGTTGTCCCGCCCAGAGCAGCTTCGGTCCGACGTCGAGGTCGCGCGCCAGCGACAGCGCGCGGCGCTCGCGCGAAAACAGGTGCAGCGCCAGTGGAAACGACCAGAACGGCACCAGGTCGAGCCGGCGCAGCACCGCATCGGTTTCGCCGGTCTCGATGCGGAAACGTCCGCGCTCGACGGTCGAGAACACGTCGCGCTTGAGCAGGACTCCTTCGCGCCATCGCGCCGACAGGGTGGCGGCGTCGTCTTTCGGCAAGCTCATGGCTTAAGCCGCCGCCGCGACGTGCAAATGGTCGGATATCCAGCGGTCAAGATCGGCAAGCGCGCGGGCTGATATCGCCTGCTTCTTCGCTGCCGTCTTCTCGTTGCCGCGGAGCCGCGTGCCGTCGGGCTTCTTCGTTGGCGGGCTGGCCAGCGGCGGGAACAGGCCGAAATTGATGTTCATCGGCTGGAACGAGCGCGGACCCGTGTCGACGGTCTCGATATGGCCGCCGGTGATGTGGCCCAGCAGCGCGCCTAGCGCCGTGGTCGAAGGCGGCGGCGCCAGCGAATGGCCGCGAGCGTCCGCCGCGGCATAGAGGCCGGTGAGCAGGCCGATGCTGGCGGACTCCACATAACCTTCGCAGCCGGTCATCTGGCCGGCGAAGCGCAATCGCGGCTCGGCGCGCAGCCGTAGTTGTGAATCAAGAAGCTTGGGCGAGTTCAGGAAGGTGTTGCGATGCAATCCGCCGAGCCTCGCGAATTCGGCGTGCTCGAGACCCGGAATGGTGCGGAACACGCGCTGCTGCGCGCCATGCTTCAGCTTGGTCTGGAAGCCGACCATGTTGTAGAGCGTGCCGAGCTTGTTGTCCTGGCGAAGTTGTACGATCGCGTAGGGCTTGGTGGTGGGATCGTTCGGATTGGTGAGGCCGACCGGCTTCATCGGCCCGTGCCGCAGGGTCTCGCGACCGCGTTCGGCCATCACCTCGACGGGCAGGCAGCCGTCGAAATACGGCGTGTTGGCCTCCCAGTCCTTGAAGTCCACCTTCTCGCCGGCCAGCAGCGCGTCGACGAACGCGTCGTACTGCTCCTTTGTCATCGGGCAATTGATGTAGTCGGCTCCGGTGCCCCCCGGCCCGACCTTGTCATAGCGCGACTGGAACCACGCCACGCTCATGTCGATGGAATCCTTGTGCACGATCGGCGCGATGGCGTCGAAGAAGGCGAGCGCGCTTTCGTCCGCTAGCTCACGGATGGCGTCTGCCAGCGGCGCCGAGGTGAGGGGGCCTGTCGCAACGATGACATTGCGCCAATCGGCGGGCGGTAGGCCCGCGATCTCCTCGCGGCGAATCTCGATCAGGGGGTGCTCGTTGAGCGCCTTGGTGACCGCGGCGGAAAACCCCTCGCGGTCGACCGCCAGCGCCCCGCCGGCGGGCACCTGGTTGGCGTCGGCGGCGCGCATGATCAGCGAGCCGAGCCGGCGCATTTCGGCGTGCAGCAGGCCGACTGCATTGTTGGCGGCATCATCGGAGCGGAAGGAATTGGAGCAAACGAGTTCGGCAAGGCCATCGGTGCGATGGGCCTCGGTCATCCGCTGTGGGCGCATCTCGTGCAGCACCACGCGCCGGCCGGCATTTGCCACCTGCCAGGCGGCTTCAGAACCGGCAAGGCCGGCGCCGATGATGTGGACAGGATCAGGAGAAGGCTTGGTCGCGGTCATCGCGCAGGGTTAGCGCGTTTTTCCCGCGAGCGCATCTGAAACCGGGCAGAGAAACTGGGGAGAGAATACGAGAACGCCCGCGTAAAGGAGCGGGCGTTATCCGTTCATTGATGGGCTGACAAAAGATCAGCCGTTGAAGTGCCCAGAGGCCACGCGCGGAATATCAGAGCGATCAAGGCCGATGTCCGCCAGCTCGCGATCGCTAAGCTGGGACAGCTCGGCAACATTACGCTGATAATCACGGAACGCCCGGATCATGCGGATGAGCGAGAGTAACATGGTAGTCTCCTAGAAATTACGATTCAGCTCTATGGGAAGCGTCATCGTCGATAGAATGAACATAGGTTGAGTTGATGCAGTGCGGTAGTTCCTATGTTGCGGTGCAGCTAAGTGAAAAATGCATGACGTCGGTAAGGCCTGATTAACCCATCAGCGGAGCAGCCCGACGAGGCGTCAGCGGGTTGGTGAGAACGCGTTCCGGTATTGGAAAAGGTCCGTAAAATCACGGACTTGCGATGAGGGCGGCACTTCCGTCGACGCTTGGCATATGGGTGCGCACGGACGTGAAATCAAATGCTCGGCCTTGAGCCCCGCCCGGCGCAACGCCGGAGACCGATTCGGGGTGGCTAGCTTCTCATGCGTGATTCGCATGCGCCTTGACCCTTAGAAATGAAATTAAACTCATTTCTTCTGGGGTCGATCTAGAAGAATATTCCTCGTGGTCCCAGGATTTGGTGCGGAATGCCGAGTCCGCGAAGCCGGGCCAAGACCGACGGATCACTGAAGCATGTTTGCAGTCCGAAGGCTGCCTGCGGCCGATGCCGCTGCCGAACCTTCAACTCCCTATCCTCCGGGGTACGGTTCGCGAG
The DNA here is from genome assembly GCF_055413685.1 of Bradyrhizobium sp. LeoA1Lang. Taxonomy (NCBI): domain Bacteria; kingdom Pseudomonadati; phylum Pseudomonadota; class Alphaproteobacteria; order Hyphomicrobiales; family Nitrobacteraceae; genus Bradyrhizobium; species Bradyrhizobium sp. LeoA1Lang. Next base: position 80,013 of record NZ_JBVAPG010000012.1, read on the forward strand.
CGGAGGGGACCGGATACCGCAGTAGCGGCAACGATGCTTCGCGCGGCTTGCCCTTCCTTACCAAGCTGTAATGAAAAATAGATGCAACGCATGCGTGCTTTGCTCGCGGCGTCGATCACATCTCTATCGCGCGGAATTCATTCTGAACTTTTCGATGATGAGCGAACAATGGTTGTCACGGATTCCGGCAATCACGTCGGCTTCCGTTCAAATAATACGGAAAATGGGGAAAAAACCGATGCGCAACAAACTGATTGCAGCGACTGCGATGGCTTTCATTGCTTATGCCGCCATTCCCGCCCACGCGGCTAAGGTCACCGTCGGCTGCAGCGGCGACAATCTCGCCAAGACCGAATCCGCAGTCGAGACAATGGCGGACGGTCCAGGCAAAATCGTGGCGCAAAAGGAGATTGCGCAAGCGCAGGACGCTCTGCTCGGTGGCAAGATGGGCGTGTGCGCGGCGCATCTGAACAAGGCGATGCACGCCGGCGAGGCGAAGTAAGGAGCAACGCTTCTCACAGGCGCCGATCGTCCCGCGGCGATCGGCTCCTTAAAGCGAGAGGGAGGGAAGCGCTACGGTGCGCGGGTGAGTTGGGTAGCAAAGTAGGCGACGGTGCGCGCATAAACCTCGCTCTTGTTCCATTGCTGGATTACCGCGAAGTTCGGATTGCCTGGCTCCCAATTCTTGCCGCGTTGCCAGCCATGGTTGGCGAAGAAATTCGCGGTCGAGGCCAGCACATCGGGCGCGCTGTGCAGGAGATCGCGGCGGCCATTGCCGTCGAAATCGACTGCGAATTTGATGTAGTTCGACGGCATGAACTGGGTTTGGCCGATCTCGCCGGCCCATGCGCCGCGCAGTTCCTGTGGAGGGACATCGCCGCGTTCAATGATGCGGAGCGCATCCAGAAGCTCGGCCCTGAACATATCGGAGCGGCGGCAATCATAGGCGAGCGTCGCCAGCGCCCGCAGAGTTGGGAATTTGCCGATGTTGACGCCGAAATCGGTCTCCAATCCCCAGATCGCCACCAGCACTTCGCCCGGCACGCCATAGGTCTCCTCGATGCGGGACAGCACCGAGCCGTACTGCTTCATCATGTTTGCGCCGCGGGTCAGGCGGGGCGGCACCATGCGTCCGGAGAATTCCTCGAAGGTCTGACTGAACACCTTCTGCGACTGGTCGCGCGTGAGCACGTTCTTGTCGAGGGTGACGCCGTTCAGGCCGACCTGGATCGCGGACTGCGAAATCCCCTTCGATGCCGCTTCCTTCTTGAAGTCGTCCAGCCACGTATCGAACGAGCCGCTGCCGCAGGTCGCGGCGAACGAAGGCGTGCTGAGGGTCAGGAGCAGGGCTCCCAGTGCAGTCCGGAGGGAAAAGCGAAAGCCCATGAAATCACTCACTCCATGTCGACGCATCATCGACACTAATCTGGAAACGCTACCAAAATGTTTGCGGCAAGAGCGGCCAAAACAAGGCTTGTCGGCGTTGCACGCGCAAGTCAATCCACCATGCCGGGGCGATGTCACGTGCCGGAGCTCGGACGAACCCCAGTCTGATGCTGGCGCACCAGACCGGGATGATGGAACAGATTTGCCGAAGATCTACGCGCTGTTTTTCCGACGCCACGGGAACAGGTTAGCGGGGAAGTCAGCAGCAGGCTTGCGCTCGCGCGGACGTGGCGGGAGCGGCTGCACATTGGGGTCGGGAACGATGATCTGCCGGTAGAGATGCCAAGTGGCGTGGCCGAGCAGGGGAATGACGATGGCGAGGCCGAGGAAGAAAGGCAGCGTTCCCAGCACCAGCAATGCTGCGACGATCAGGCCCCAGGCAGCCATCGGCACCGGATTACGCGCGACCGCGCGAAGCGAGGTGACCATGGCTTCACCGGTCGTAGCGTGACGGTCGAGCATCATCGGGAATGACACCACGCTGATGCAAAGCGCGAGCAGGGCGAAGAGGAAGCCGACGCCGCAGCCGACCAGGATCAACCACCAACCCTGCGCTGTCGTCAGCACCTGCGTGAGGAAATCGGGGATCCCCGCCGCCGTCGCATAACCGAATGCCGAGACATAGATGGCCTGCGCCGTGGCGATCCAGGTCACGAACAGCGCGAACAGCAGCGTGCCTAGTCCAAGCATGGCGCCGAATGACGGCGAGCGGACGATCGCGATTGCGCCCCATGCAGAAGGCTCTTCGCCATTCTCGCGGCGGCGGCTGAGTTCATAGAGACCGATCGCCGCGAACGGGCCGAGCAGGGCGAAGCCCGCGGCCAATGGGAACAATAACGGCAGCACGGAATAGCCGTGCACGACGCGGGCAAGCACCAGGCCCAACACCGGATAGACCACGCACAGGATGACGGCGTGACTCGGGACCGCCTTGAAATCCTCCCAGCCGAGCTGCAAGGCGCGATGCAGATCGCCGAGACTGATGGTACGAATCTCGGGCGCAGCCGCGACTTCCTGTCCGCTCTGCGTCAGTGATGTGACATTGTCGTGATAGGTGGCCATAGTCGTTGTCTCCCTGCGCGGCCGCATTTCTGTGCCCGCCAGCGAGGGGCACGACGTGCCGTCTCCTAAGCGATCACGAACAGGCCAGACGCGAAGACACCCTGCGGCCATGTCGCGAACTGAGATGTCACGGTACTCCCAAACCGGGACAGACGCACTCACGCTTCGGTGAATGTCGCATTGGCAACCTTGGCTGGTCCGGGTAAAATCATTTTGCGACCCCGGCGGGTGCTGCCGGTCGAAAAGAGCCCCGAGAGAACCACCTGACACCACATCTCAAGTCCTTTGGAGTGAACGATGAGCATTTTCGGAAAAATCATGAGCTCGATCTTCGGCAGCAGCACAGCGACTGCAGCGCCGGCTAGCGATGCGCCTGCGGGGAGCGCGCCCGCCGCCGGGGCCTCGCCGACCGCTCCGGCTGCCGCGCCTGCGCAGAGCGTCGACGTCGCTCCGATTTTGGATGCAGCCGTCGCCGCGAAGAAGGAGAAGCTCGAGTGGCGCACATCGATCGTCGACCTGATGAAGGCGCTCGACATCGATTCGAGCCTGTCCGCGCGCAAGGAGCTTGCCAAGGAACTCGGCTACACCGGCGACACCAATGATTCCGCGAGCATGAACATCTGGCTGCACAAGCAGGTGATGACCAAACTTGCGGCCAATGGCGGCAAGCTGCCGCCGGAAATCAAGCATTAAGGCGACGCTGGTACTTGAGCATTCGAAGGCCCGCGATCGTCGCGGGCCTTTTTTGTCGACCCCGCCAGATAATAACAACAACGAAGGAGAACGCCCATGAATACGATTGATCGCAGGACCATGCTCGCCACCGGCGCGCTCGCGCTGGCGGGAACGGCCGCGCAGGTTACGTCCGCCGACGCGCAGGTCGGGCCGAAGGCGATGTTTCCGGTAGCAGCGACGACGATCCCGATTGTCGGCGAGACCGAGGTATTCCAGGTCCGCCGCATCTATTGCATCGGCCGCAACTATGCCGCGCATGCGATCGAGCGCGGCTCCGATCCGACGCGCGAGCCGCCGTTCTTCTTCCAGAAGCCGACCGATGCGATCCAGAACGTTGCGATCGGGACGGTTGCCGATCATCCCTATCCGTCGCTGACGAAAAATTATCATCACGAGGTCGAACTCGTCGCCGCGCTGAAATCCGGCGGCGCCAACATTCCCGCCGATAAGGCGCTCGATCACGTCTATGGCTATGCGCTCGGTCTCGACATGACGCGCCGCGACCTGCAGAACGGCATGGCCGCAGAGAAGAAGCCGTGGGAGATCGGCAAGAGCTTTGACCATGCCGCCGTGATCGGTCCGATCCATCCGGCTTCCAAGACCGGACATTTCACCCAGGGCGCGATTTCGCTCGCGGTCAACGGCACCATCAGGCAGAACTCGGACCTACGGAACATGATCTGGAGCGTCGCCGAGCAGATCGCAAAACTGTCGGAAGCCTTCGAGCTGAAGGCTGGCGACATCATCTATTCCGGCACGCCGGAAAATGTCGGCCCCGTGGTCAAGGGCGACGTGCTGTTGTGCAAGCTCGAGGGCCTGCCGGACATGTCGCTCCGGATCGTGTAGCAGGCCGCCCGACTCTCACGCCACGAGATCCCGGTATTCGGGATGCTTGCTGAGATAGTCGACGACAAAACCGCAGCCGGCGATCACCTTGTGGCCGTCGGCGCGGATCAATTCCAGCGCGCCCTTGACGAGTTCGGAGGCGATACCGCGGCCGCGCAGTGCACGCGGCGTTTCTGTGTGGGTGATGATGATAGCCGACGGCGTCGCGCGGTAGTTTGCGAACGCGATGCGGCCTTCGACGTCGAGTTCGAAGCGGCTTTGTGCCGTGTTGTTGCGGACCGATGTCATGTCTGATGTCTGCGCTTTCAGTGTTTCAGCAGATCCTGGTAATCCGCATGTTTCTCGATGAAGGCCTTCACGAACGGGCATTGCGCGATCACCTTCAGGCCCTCGGCGCGCACCTGGTCCAGCGCGCCGCGGACCAGCTTTAAGCCGATACCCTTGCCGCTGAGCTCCGGCGGCACTTCGGTGTGAACGAAGGTGATCACACCGTCCGCTTTCTCGTAGTAGGTCGCGGCAATATGTCCGTCGGCCGCGAGCTCGTAGCGCTTGCGCCCCGGGTTGTTGACTACGGCTTCGTTGACACGTCCATCCATTATCTCATTCCCGTTGTTTGCATCGCGGCATCGCCCCGTGGTTGTCCCGCGAAATGGCAATCGCCCGCCTTGCAAGCCGATCATAACCGGCCTACGTTTTTTTCAAGACATACGCCCCGAAGCGGCCAGATGGTCGTTTGGTCCTGCAATGTCATAATCGCTGGCTGCTGACGTATGCCTCTTTTCCAGGGAGGTCTACCATGTCGGATAAGCGTTTCTTTAGCACCCATAGACCTTGGGAGGACTGGTTCGGCATGCTGCTTGGCGTGCTGATCGTGGTCTCGCCGTGGTTTCCGATGCAGGCCGGTCGCGACGTCGTTGACGCCGACCGCAGCATCATGATCCTCAACACCTTCGTGATCGGCATGCTGGTGTTCGGCCTGGCCCAGCTCGAATATGTCGCCCTGCAGCGCTGGGAGGAGGTCGCGGCCATCGTGCTCGGCTGCTGGCTGATCGCTTCGCCGTTCCTGTTCGGCTATTCCGGCGACACCCTGCTGCAGGTCTGGCACGGCATCCTCGGCGCGCTGGTGGTCCTGCTGGGTGCGCTGCAGCTCTGGCAGGATTGGGGCAGGAGCGACCAGGAACTCGCCAACCATCCGCAGTGACCGCCCTCGTCGCGGAGCCGTGGCCGGGCGGCCGGAGGCGCCGGGTCCGCCCTTGCCGAACCCCGTGCGGAGACGATAAACCGCAGAGGGGCAGCCAGAAGCCCCGCGTGATGAAATTCCCGATGGGACGGAAATGAGCGGAGAGACGGGTAGCGTGGCCGCGCCGCGCGGCGATCAGTTGCGGATGTCGCGCCGGGTGATGAACCTGGCGCATATCGTGACCCAGAATGCACGCCGGCATGGCGATCGCGCAGGCTTCATTTGGCGGGATCGAAGCTGGACCTGGCGCGAGATCGATGGCCTCGTCTCCGCACTTGCCGCCGCGCTGGCGGCGCGGGGCATCGTCAGGGGCGACCGCATCCTCGTCCACTCCAAGAACTGCGACGAGATGTTCTGGTCGATGTTCGCCGCCTTCCGCCTCGGTGCGGTCTGGGTGCCCACCAATTTTCGCCTGATGCCCGACGAGGTCGCCTATCTCGCCGCAGCCTCCGGCGCCAAGGCCTTCCTCTGCCACGGCGACTTTCCCGAGCATGCCGCGGCCGCCGCCAATCCCGCGCTGCAATTCACCTGGCGGATCGGCGAGGAGGGGAGCTTTGGCGAGCGGACCGTCACTGAAGCGATCGCGGCGCACGCCGGCGCGAAGGTCGACAATGTCGCGGTCGAGCATGACGATCCCTGCTGGTTCTTCTTCACCTCCGGCACCACTGGCCGCTCCAAGGCCGCCGTGCTGACCCATGGCCAGATGGCCTTCGTGGTAACCAACCATCTCGCCGACCTGACGCCCGGCGTCAGCGAGCGGGATGCCTCGATCGTGGTCGCGCCGCTGTCGCATGGCGCCGGCATCCACCAGCTCATGCAGGCCGCGCGCGGGGTGCCGACCATCCTGCTGCCTTCGGAGAAATTCGATATCGCCGAAACATTCCGGCTGATCGAGCAGCACCGCGTCAGCAACCTCTTCACGGTGCCGACGATCCTGAAGATGATGGTCGAACATCCCGCCGTCGAGCAGTTCGATCATTCCTCGCTGCGCCACGTGATTTATGCGGGGGCGCCGATGTACCGCGAGGACCAGAAGCTGGCGATGCGAAAGCTCGGCGCCGTGCTGGTGCAGTATTTCGGCCTCGGCGAGGTCACCGGCAACATCACCGTGCTGCCGCCGGCGCTGCACGATCCCGAGGACGGCCCGCATGCGCGGATCGGCACCTGCGGCTTCGAGCGCGTCGGCATGCAGGTCTCGATCCAGGACGACCAGGGCCGCGAACTGAAGCCGTTCGAGACCGGGGAGATCTGCGTGATCGGCCCCGCGGTGTTCGCCGGCTACTATGATAACCCTGAAGCCAACGCGAAGGCGTTTCGCGACGGCTGGTTTCGCACCGGCGATCTCGGCCACATGGACGAAGAGGGCTTTGTCTACATCACCGGCCGCGCATCCGACATGTACATCTCCGGCGGCTCCAACATCTATCCGCGCGAGATCGAGGAGAAGATCCTGACGCATCCTGCTGTCGGCGAGGTCGCCGTGCTCGGCGTGCCCGATCCCTTCTGGGGCGAGGTTGGCGTTGCCGTCTGCGTCGCGCGCGAGGGCGCCGGCGCGGTCGGCGAGGCGGAGCTTGCCGCGTACCTTGCGCCAAAGGTGCCGCGCTACAAGATGCCCAAGCGCTTCTTCTTCTGGGATGCGCTGCCGAAGTCGGGCTACGGCAAGATACCCAAGCGCCTGATCCGCGATGAGCTGGAAGCGCGCGGGCTGCTCGACGTCTCCACCAAGCAGACCGGGTGATGCGCAGCATCGCCCAACCGGGTCCCTCTGCGCGCGAGCGCATTCAATGGGTGGAAGCGCGCGGGCGCGCATTTTCCTTCACGCTGCAGGCCGGCATTCCGCTGCTTGAAGCCGCACGCCGCGGCTTTGCGGCGGAAGGATTTTCGGGCGGCGTCTTGAGCGTAAGCGGCGGCGCGCTTGGCCCGTTCGCTTACGTGATGCCGGCGCTGTCGAAGACCGGCGCCAACGCCGCATTCTACAGCGAGACCTTTCGTCCCGACGGCATCACCCGGCTCAAATTCGCCACGATGACGCTGGGCGAGCGCGACGGCGCACCATTCTTCCACTGCCATGGATTGTGGACCGAAGCCTCCGGGCGCTTCAACGGCGGCCATATGCTGCCGGAAGAGACTGTGGTCGCCGAGCCCTTCGAGGTGCAGGCCTTCGGTCTCGACGGCGCGACGTTTGTCGCCGAGGGCGATGCCGAGACCAATTTCAAACTGTTCGGCCCCATGCCGCGCCAGGCGACGAATGCGGAGACCACCAGCCGCGCCTTTGCGCTGCGGCTCCGCCCGAACCAGGATTTTGCCTGCGCGCTCGAGAAGTTTTGCCGCCAGCATGGCATTTTGCATGCGCGCCTGCATGGCGGCGTCGGCTCGACCATTGGCGCCTGCTTCGCCGATGGCCGCACGGTGGTGCCGTTCGCGACCGAACTCGCGGTCCGAGCGGGGACGATCGCTCCCGATGCCGATGGCCAGCTCGAAGCCGAACTCGATATCGCGCTCGTCGACTATCTCGGAGGCATCGCCGAAGGGAAATTGGTGCGCGGCGACAACCCGGTGCTGATGACGATGGAGCTCGTGCTCGAGGTGCTGGACGAGGAGGGGTAGGCTGTTGTCCCGGCCTTGATCCGGGACGACATCGTCATTACGGATGTAGTTCTCTCCGTCGTCATTGCGAGCGTAGCGAAGCAATCCACCCCTCCACGCGCGGAAGCATGGATTGCTTCGCTGCGCTCGCAATGACGGGGATGTTGCTGATTCATTTGTCAAACAGCGGAGAGGATACACGTTCGCATTCTCGCGGCGCATTGCGTCCGAGGTTTGCGTCGCTTCTGACCCTCTCATTGAGCAGAGGGCGCAGGGAAAGCCGGGTGCTGGTTGCACCCGTGGGCCCCGTGCAACAAAAAGCACGGGGGTAGGACCACAGGTTCAACCGGAATCACACCGGCTTTCCCTGCACGACGGCTTTACGGCTTACTTCGTGCTCTCCCCGGTGACCGGGCTTTCTTGCCACCGTCACCTCAAGCGCGAACTTGTTCGCGCGAAAAGCTTAGCGCCAGCGTCGGGGCGCCAGGACCACACGACTTCGCCGTACGCAGCCACGCCATTCGTCTGGCGCTATTCGCGCCTGACACAGCCACGTCCATCGCATCCCGCTTCCAACGTCCGTGACGATCGCGATACGCCCCTCCAAGTGGAGGCGGGACGGCGCGGTTTCTAAGGTGATTTGCGGCCAGAACGAAGCGGAATGTTTTTCGCGGGCCGACTGGACGAGGCAAATCACCTTGATATTGCGGGAGAATCTTTGCTCAGGCGACATCCGATGCGTGAGCGAGGCCACCAGTTCAGTCCTCATCCTGAGGAGCCTGCGCAGCAGGCGTCTCGAAGGATGGGCCGCGGGCGAGGTCTCGGCCTGCATGGCTCGAGACGCCGCTTCGCGGCTCCTCACCGTGAGGGACTGGCACTGCCCGCGCGGCTAGGACGGAGCGGTATCACCGCCGCTTGCGGACGTGGATGTTGATGTCGAGGTCGATGTTGCTGACGCAGGTCTGCTCGGTGCGGTGCGAGCCGCCTTCGTGCCAGCGGCCTTTGCGCAGGCGGGCATCGCGCACATTGGCGAGCCGCAGGCAGCGCCATTGCGGGAGCCTGCCCGAACTCTCGCCGGCGAACTGCCAGGCCAGCACGACCTCTTCGCCTGATTTGTTGGTGCCGATGATGTGCGGGCAAAGCTCGCGCGGCCGGCCCTCGTAGGTGCAGACGACCTGCTGCTCGCCGAGAATGGCATCACGGAAGAGAGCGTAGGTGGCGCTCGGCGCGGGGCGGACGCTCATAGTCAGGATCGTTCTTGTTGTGTTCCATGAACTATGCCAGATAATCAGTCTGAGATTGAAGCTCTGAACTGCGTCGGTTGTTAGGTGCGCCCATGGCCTCGCGAAGAAGCCGAACGATCAATCTGCCGGCGCCCTACCTCAAGCGCATTTGGCTCGATCCGTCCCGCATCACGAACCGGGACGCTTATCCGTTCTGCCTGCCATTGCTGCGGGATGACTTCGAGCTGAGCTTCGATCGTGCGATCACCATCATTGTCGGCGAGAACGGCACCGGCAAGTCGACGCTCTTGGAAGGTATAGCGGTGCTGGCCGGCTTCGACGAGGCTGGCGGCAGAAATGGTTACATGCCGGTCGATCACTCGAAGGCGATCGAGAAGATGGGCGGGCAACTGTCGACCGCGCTTCGCGCAAGCTGGTTGCCGAAAATCACCAATGGCTGGTTCTTTCGGGCGGAAAGCTTCTTTTCGGTCGCGAGATATCTGGACGAGGTCAACAACGAATTTATTCCGGGAGTTGGTCGCGGCATCCCTCCAGACTTCCTCTCCCACTCTCACGGCGAAGGCTTTTTGCGTTTCTTTAACGAGCAGTGCCAGCGCCAGGGCATCTTCATATTCGACGAGCCGGAATCGGCGCTGTCACCTGCGCGCCAGATCGAATTCCTGAAACTGCTGCGCCGCATGGACGATACAGGACATTGCCAGGTGCTGATGGCCACGCATTCGCCGGTGCTGATGGCCTATCCCAACGCAACGTTGTTGCGGTTGACAAAATACGACCTTGAGCCTGTTACCGTTGAGGAGACCGACCACTACAAGGTGATGCGCGAGTTCTACGCGGACCCGGTGGGCTTCGTGACAGCGGCGATCGAGGAATGAGCTGCGTAGGGTGGGTAGAGCGAAGCGAAACCCACCAAGCGCAGGGCGATGGGTTTCGCTGCGCTCTACCCATCCTACGGGATCGTCTCTGATGCCAGCAGATTGCCGGTGATGTCCTCCATCCGCTCGAACATCAGGTCAGGGCCGAGCGCCCGAAGTTTTGCCGGCGCCGCATAGCCCCACGCTACGGCGCCGCAGGCGATGCCGGCGGCGCGGGCGGCCTCGATGTCGCGGGTTTCATCGCCGATCGAGATCGTTTGCGATGGAGCCAGATCGGCGCGTTTGACGACGCGGCGGAATTTTGCGGCCTTGCCAAAAATGGATGCGCCGCAATCGAACCAGGAGAACAGTGCGGCGGCCTCGCCAAGCAGCCGGCGAGCGTTCGTCTCACTGTCCGAACTGACCAACGCCAGTTGCAGACCGCCGTCCTTGAGTGCACGCAGCGTGGTCTCGGCGCCTGGAAACAGCGCGATGTCGGCCAGGTGCTCCGCCTTCAGCCGCCGCATATGCCGGGCGATCGTGGGTATCTTCCACATCGGCACTTCAAGCCGCGCGACGATCTCCCGCGAGCCGGCATGCCGCAGCTCTTCGACGTCATCATCCGCGACGCGGCGAAAACCGAAGTGGTCGGCGACGTCGTTCACATTGCGCGAGAACCAGGGAAAGCTGTCCGCAAGCGTGCCGTCGAGATCGAAGATGACGAGGGAGTAGGGCATAGGGCGGCAGAAGGGATAGCACGCGCCGAGAGAATTGCGAAATTTACATGGAAAAGCACCGCGAAGCTGCGGTCGAGCTATGGCGGAATCTGGGTGATGACGGCCTGAGAAGGGCGGCGTATCGAGGCGGGTAACCAGCCAGCCAGAACCTCACATGGGATGGTTCGTGTCAAGGCCATCAATCGCAATGCATCAGCAGTCCCTCCGAAGCGTCGCTATCCAGGTCCAAGCCCGTGCGTGACGCGGCTCGTTTGCCGAGCCTGATCAACCTCACA
>NZ_JBVAPG010000130.1:0-22638 GCF_055413685.1 Bradyrhizobium sp. LeoA1Lang
AACCGCATCCGCTCTTCCACGGTACAGGTCTCCTTCCACCCCATCGGCAAGGTCCTCCTTGCCGACCAGTTGACCTGTTACCCATGTCGCCGGTCTATTCTGTTACCCATGTAGCCGGTCAGGACCCACGCTCCCGCCTCTCCCCTTGTGGGAGAGGCCGTATCGCATGCAGCGAAGCGGAATGCGATGCGGGTGAGGGGTGCGGTCCATCGAGGGACTTGAGCTTGCGGAGGCAGACCCCTCACCCGGATTTCCCGCTTGCGCGCGAAATCCGGCCTCTCCCACAAGGGGAGAGGCGCTTCGAGTACGCGGATACAGTGTTAGCGCAATTGCACCGAAGCTACGTCGGCGATACCGCGCTCTTCAGTTCGCTTGAGGGCGCGACCGCGTCGCGCAGCCTGGCGCGTTCGGTGTTGGGCCAGAGCAGCAGCAGGCCGAGCAATCCGGATGCGATCATGATCGCGGCGTTGATGGTGAAGCCGGTCATGTAGCCGTCGAACAGATTCCCTGCGTGCTGGATCACGCTGCCCATGACTGCCGGCGCCACGATGCCGGCGAGCGTGTAGAGCGCGCCATAAATCGCGATCACGGCGCCGCGCTGCGACACTGGCGTGAACTCGCCGATCATCGGTGCGCAGACCACGTAGATCGACCCGCAGAGGCCGGAGCCGAACACGAGCAGCGCGATCGTCATTCCGCCCGGCGCGACATGGGGCATGATGGCCATGATCATGCCGCCGACGATCAGCGGCACTGATCCGAGCACGCCGCGCGCGCCGCGGGTGGTGAAACCGCGCGCCAGCATCAATTGCGAAATCCAGCCCGTGAGCATGACGACCACGGCGCCGAACACCCATGGCAGGATCGAAATGAAACCCGCCTGATGCTGCGAATAGCCTAATCCATTGACGATGAAGGGCGTGAACCAGGTGAGACCGAGCGACAGCGCCCAGTACGCGCCGAAGGTGGCGGCGACGCAGCCGACGAAAGTCCGCGAGGTCAGAAGCCGCGAATAGGGAATGCGCTGCTCGCTGGCCGCCGTCGCCGCGCTCTCCACCAGCGGGCCTTCCTTGCCGAGGATCGCCCACGCCACAACCCACATCAGTCCGACGATCCCGAGCGCGCCGAACGCATAGTGCCAGTCGTGATTGACGATGATCCAGTTCAACGCGGGCACCGCCAGGATCACGCCGAAGGCCGAACCCTGCGACAGGATCGCGATCGGCAAGGTTCGCTTCTCGTCGGGGAACCATTTGAAGATGGCATGCGCCGCCACCGCCCCCGCGGGCCCCTCGCCCGCACCGAGGATGATGCGGCAGATCAGAAGCGTGGTGAAGCCGATGGTGCCGACCATTGGGAACTGCGCCAGCGCCCAGATCAGCGCCAGCACCAACAGCACCCAGCGCGTCTCGACGCGGTTGACGATGAAGCCGACCACGATGGCGGAGATCGAGAACAGGAAGAAGAAGGAGGAGCCGAGCAGGCCGAACTGCTCGGGATCGAGCTTCAAGTCGGTCATGATCGGCACTCCGGCAAGGCCGACCACGATCTTATCCGCGAAGTTCACCAGCATGAACAGGAACAGGAGGAAGGTGATCTTCCAGGCGCCTTTCGGCGTCGGCTGTGCGGTCATGCTTGGCTCTCCCCGTGGTTTTCTCGCTTGCTCGGCTCTGCCGGCCGGCCCTGATGGGATGCTAGCCTTGGGTTTCCTGACTAGGCAACCGCGGATTTTGACCTGCCGGCCCTGCCGTGGCATCGACAGCGCATGGCAAGTGGAAACCGCCCCGTGCTCGAGGTCACCGGCCTGAGGAAAAGCTACCGTTCGGCCGGCGAGGACATCGCGGTGCTGCGCGGCGTCAATCTTGCGCTCGCCGCGGGCGAAAGCGTGGCGCTGACCGGCGAATCCGGCAGCGGCAAGAGCACGCTTTTGCACCTGATCGCCGGGCTCGACGCCGCCGATGGCGGTGAGATCATCCTCGACGGCGTACGCCTATCCGAGCTCGGCGATGCCGGCCGTGCGGCGCTGCGTCGCGACCGGTTGGGGCTGGTATTTCAGCAATTCAACCTGATCCCGAGCCTGACGGTTTCAGACAATCTTACCTTTCAGTCGCGGATCGCCGGACGGCATGATCCGAAATGGCACGACGAGCTGGTGGAGCGGCTTGGGCTGGCGCATCTCTTGAAGCGATATCCTGAGCAATTGTCCGGCGGCCAGCAGCAGCGGGTGGCGATCGGCCGCGCGCTGGCGCCCAAGCCGCTGTTGCTGCTGGCCGATGAGCCGACCGGCAATCTCGACGAAGAGACCGCGGACGAGGTGCTGGCGCTGGCGCGCGATTTGGTGGCGCGAACCGGCTGCGGCTTCCTGATGGTGACGCACAGCGCGCGGCTCGCAGCATTGCTCGATCGCCAGGTCAATTTGCATGCGGGGGTGATCGCATGAGGCGGGCGCTGTGGACACTGGCGGTGCTGCTCAGCCACTGGCGCCGGCATCCGATGCAGCTTGCGACGCTGCTGATCGGATTGATCTCGGCGACCGCGCTGTGGAGCGGCGTGCAGGCGCTGAACCAGCAGGCGCGCAACGCCTATGATCGCGCGGCGGCGACCTTCGGCGGCACCCGCACGGCGATGCTCATCAGTCGCGACAGCGTCGGTTTTCCGCAACAGCTCTTCGTCGATCTGCGCCGCGCCGGCTGGCCGGTTTCGCCCGTGGTCGAAGGACGCGCGCAGATCGACGGACGATCGTTCCGGCTGCTCGGCATCGAGCCGGTGACGCTGCCGGGCGAAGTCAGCACTGCGCCCGTGATCGGCCGGACTGATCTGCAGTCCTTCGTCACGCCGCCCGGCGAGATGCTGGTGGCGCCGGAGACGCTGGCGGACCTTGGCGTGAAAGAGGGCGAGCGACCATCGTCGAATGGCGGCGTGCTGCTGCCGCCACTCCGCGTGCAGCCACAGCTCGTGCCCGGCGTCCTCGTGGTCGATATCGGGATCGCGCAGCAGACCCTGAAGATGCCGGATCAGATCTCACAATTGCTGATCGGAAAATCCAGCGCCAGCCGCGCGCCGCTGGAAAGCATCGTGGGCGACAGGCTGCGCCTGGTCGAGCCCAATGCGGAAACCGACCTCGAGCGCCTCACCGACAGCTTTCACCTCAACCTGACCGCGTTCGGGCTGTTGTCGTTCTTCGTCGGGCTGTTCATCGTCAACTCCGCAATCGGGCTTGCCTTCGAGCAGCGGCTGCCGATGCTGCGCACCTTGCGCGCCTGCGGCGTGTCGGCGCGGATGCTGAACAGCGTGCAGGTGCTAGAGCTGGTGTCGCTTGCGCTGGTCGCGGGCTTGGTGGGACTGGTGTGCGGCTATTTCATCGCGGCGGCGCTGCTGCCTGACGTCGCCGCCTCCTTGCGCGGGCTCTATGGCGCGCAGATTCCCGGGCAACTGACATTGAAGGGCGAGTGGTGGCTCGCCGGCATCGCCATCAGCATCCTGGGCGCGCTGGCGGCCGCCGCCGCAAGCCTTGCCAAGGCGATTCGCATGCCGGTGCTGGCCTCGGCGCAGCCGCAGGCGTGGCAACAGGCGCAGCGGCGCTGGCTGGTGTTTCAGAGCGCTGCCGCGCTGGCCGCCTTTGCCGTGGCCGGCGGCTTTCTCTGGTTCGGCGATTCCCTGCTCTCGGGCTTTGCCGTGCTCGCCGCGCTAATGCTCGGCGCGGCGCTGATCCTGCCGATGATTTTGGAGATCGCACTCGCGCTCGGCCAACGCAGCGCCGGGCGGCCGGTCAGCATCTGGTTCTGGGCCGATAGCCGTCAGCAGCTCTCGGGATTGTCACTGGCGCTGATGGCGCTGTTGCTTGCGCTTGCGGTCAATGTCGGCGTCGGCACCATGGTGGAGAGTTTCAGCCGCACCTTCCTCGTCTGGCTCGACGGACGGCTTGCCGCCGACGTCTATGTCAACGCAGCCAGCGATACGCAGGCGAATGAGATCAAGAGCTGGCTGCGCGGGCGGAGCGAGGTTGAGGCGATCCTGCCCGGCGGCCGCGCGGATGCGCAGCTTGCGGGCATGCCGATCGAGGTGCTCGGCCTGCCCGATCAGGCGACTTTTCGCGACAACTGGCCGCTCCTGGAATCGAGGTCGGATGGATGGGATCGCCTGCGCGACGGCGACACCGGCTTTGCCAGCGAGCAATTGTCGCGGCGGCTGAAACTTGGGATCGGCGACCGGATCGAGGTGCCCGCGCCCGGCGGCAACTGGCCGCTCGAGATCGTCGGCATCTATGCCGATTACGGCAATCCCAAGGGCCAGGTCGCGGTGAACTTTGCCGCGCTAACGCGGCATTTTCCGCAAGTGCCGCAGACGCGGTTCGGGCTGCGCGTCCCACCGCCGGCCGTGCCCGCGCTGATCGCCGAGTTGCAGCGGAAGTTCGGCCTCGATGACCGCAGCGTCGCTGATCAGACGACGGTCAAGGCGGAGTCGAAACGCATTTTCAACCGGACGTTCTCGGTCACGTCGGCGCTCAACACCTTCACGCTGGGCGTCGCCGGCGTCGCACTACTCACGAGCCTCCTGACGCTGGCGAATTCCCGCTTGCCGCAACTTGCGCCGCTATGGGCGATCGGGCTGACGCGCGAGAAGCTCGCGAGGATCGAGCTATTGAAGACGATGGCGATGGCGCTGATCACCGCGCTGTTCGCGCTGCCGCTCGGCCTGCTGGTGGCGTGGTGCCTACTGGCGGTCGTGAACGTCAAGGCATTCGGCTGGCGCTTGCCGTTCCAGGTGTTTCCGTTGCAACTGGTGGAGCTGCTCGGCGTTGCCCTGGCGGCCGCGCTGTTGGCTGCGCTGCTTCCTGTCGTCAGGCTGGCGCGGATGCAGCCGGCGAGCCTGATACGGATCTTTGTCAATGAACGCTAGCCCGATATCGCGCCGCGCGTTCGTCGGCGGCGCGCTTGCAGTTGGCCTCGCTGGCCATGCGCATGCGCAGGGTTTCGCGGGGCTCGGCGAGACCGCTGACGGTTTCGCGCCGGTCGTGCCTGGCAAGGGTTTCGTCTTTCCCCTCGATCACGGTCCGCATCCGGAATTCCGCATCGAATGGTGGTATGTGACCGCGAACCTCGTCGATGCGGCCGGCGCGGCCCATGGCGTGCAATGGACGCTGTTCCGGCAGGCGATGCGCGCCGGTGCGCAGCTCGAAGGCTGGGCCAATCAGCAGATCTGGATGGGACATGCCGCGGTCACGCGCGCCGACACGCATCGCTATTCCGAGACATTTGCGCGCGGCGGCGTCGGGCAGGCCGGCGTCGAGACGAGTCCGTTTGTCGGCTGGATCGATGCCTGGGAGATGCGCGCGCTCGACGGATTCAATGCGCAAAGAGTGGCGCCGCTGAAACTCAGCGCGACGGGTGCGGATTTCAGCTACGAGCTCCGCCTCGATGCGGAGCGGGCGCTGGTGCTGCAGGGCGACCGCGGCTACAGCAGGAAGTCCGATCGCGGACAGGCCTCCTATTACTACAGCCAGCCATTCTTCAAGGCGGCCGGCCGCATCGTCATCAACGACAAGCCTGTTGAGGTCACGGGGCAGGCCTGGATGGACCGCGAATGGAGCAGCCAGCCGCTCGCTTCTGACCAAACCGGCTGGGACTGGTTCTCGCTGCATTTGCCCAACGATGAGAAGCTGATGCTCTACCGGATGCGCCAGAAGGACGGCCGCAACAACCTGTTCGGCAACTGGATCGAACCGGACGGCCGTTCCAGCGAGATCGCCGCAAGCGACAACAGCATCACGCCGACCGCATTCACTGAGATCGGTGACCGCAAGGTGCCGACGGCGTGGCGTGTCGAACTCCCTGCGCGCGGGGTAAAAATCGAAACCAGGCCGCTCAACGCCCGAAGCTGGATGGGAACGGGTTTTTCCTACTGGGAGGGCCCGATCAGCTTTGCCGGCAGCCACGCCGGCATCGGTTATCTCGAGCTGACGGGGTATTGAGATGACCGCGCCTCAAACGCTGCCGTCGTCCCGGGTCAAGCCCGGGACGACAGCGAGATCACTTCGTCAGCGGACAGCCGCTTTCCTTGGCGGTGAAGAAGGCCTTGTCGCCCGGCACGACGGCGAGCTGCTTGTAGTAGTCCCATGGCTTCTTCGATTCCGAGGGCTTCTTGACCTCGAACAGATAGAGGTCGTGCACCATGCGGCCGTTCTCCAGCACCTTGCCCTTCGCGAAGGCGTCGTCGACCGGCAGTTCCTTCAATTTCTTCGCCACCGCATCGCTATCCTTGGTTCCGGCGGCCTTCACGGCCTTCAGATAGGACAGCGTCGCCGAATAGGTGCCGGCATGGATCATGCTCGGCATGTGGCCGGTGCGCTTGATGAAGCGTTCGCTGAAGGCGCGCGAGGCGTCGTCGTGGTCCCAATAAAACCCTTCCGTGAGCACAAGACCCTGCGCGGCCTCGAGCCCGAGCCCGTGCACCTCGGACAGCGTCATCAGCAGGCCGGCGAGCTTCTGTCCGCTCTTGACGATGCCGAACTCGGCCGCCTGCTTGATCGAGTTGGTGGTATCGAGGCCGGCGTTGGCGAGGCCTACGATCTTCGCCTTCGAGCTCTGCGCCTGCAGCAGGAAGGACGAGAAATCCGACGAGTTCAGGGGAACGCGGACCGAGCCCAGCACCTTGCCGCCCTTCTCCTTGACGATGTCGCTGGTGTCCTTTTCCAGCGCGTAGCCGAAGGCGTAGTCGGCGGTCAGGAAGAACCAGGTATCGCCGCCTGCCTGCACCAGCGCGCCGCCGGTGCCCACCGCCAATGCGCGGGTGTCGTAGGCCCAGTGGAAGCCGTAGGGCGTGCAGGCATCGCCTGTGATCCGCGAGGTCGCCGCGCCGACCACGATGTCGATCTTCTTCTTTTCCTTGGAAAGCTCCTGGATCGCCAGCGCGACCGAGGAGGTCGTGAGCTCGGTGATCATGTCGACGCCTTCGGCGTCATACCAGCGGCGTGCGATCGCTGAGGCGAGATCGGGCTTGTTCTGGTGATCGGCGGTGACGAGCTCGATCTTGTGTCCCAGCACCTCGCCGCCGAAATCCTCGATCGCCATCCGTGCGGCTTCGAGCGAATATTTGCCGCCGTAATCGGCATAAACGCCGGATTGGTCGTTCAGGATGCCGATCTTGACGCCCTGGGCAAAACCTGGAGTTGACAGCAAAAGGCCGCCAAGAGCCACGGCGGCGAGCAATCCCGATTTCATAAATGATCTCCCTGCAGTTTCTGTTCGGAATATAAGCGAATGATATTTTATAACCCTGCGGCTGCCCATCTATTTCGGCTCAGCCATTAGTGGGGCTTGCGTCTACCTCTCTCCTGGTCATTCCGGGGCGCGCGCAGCGCGAGCCCGGAATCCATTTCCCCGCAGGCGTATGCGGTCCGATGGATTCCGGGCTCATCGCTTCGCGATGCCCCGGAATGACGGCGGTGGTGTGGGGCGGGCCCAGCTCAAGCTTCCACCGGCTTCTTCGGATGCCTGGGGTCGGCGAGCCCACGCACCACCATGTAGAAGATCGGCGTGAAGATCAGGCCGAACAGGGTGACGCCGAGCATGCCGAAGAACACGGCAACCCCGACCGCCTGGCGCATTTCCGATCCCGAGCCGGTCGAGACCACCAGCGGCAGCACGCCGAGGATGAAGGCGAACGACGTCATCAGGATCGGCCGCAGCCGCAACCGGCAGGCCTCGATCACCGCCTCGAGCCGCGGCTTGCCCTCGGCCTCGATATCGCGCGCGAATTCGACGATCAGGATCGCGTTCTTGGCAGCGAGTCCAACCAGCACCACGAAGCCGATCTGGGTCAGGATGTTGACGTCCTGCCCCATGATGCGCACGCCGATGGTCGCGGCCAGCAGGCACATCGGCACGATCAGGATCACCGCAAACGGCAGGCTCCAACTGCCATACTGCGCGGCGAGCACGAGATAGACGAACAGCACGCAGATCGGGAACACGTAGAGCCCGGCATTGCCGCCGGTGACCTGCTGGTACGACAGATCGGTCCACTCGAACGCAAAACCGCTCGGCAGCGTTGCATCGGCGAGCTGTTTGATGGTGTCGAGCGCGGTCTGCGAACTCGTGCCGGGCGCCGGCTCGCCCTGCAGTTCGGATGCCGAATAGAGGTTGTAGCGCGCGACACGGTCGGGCCCGGAGACGTCGCGGAATTCGACCACGCTGCCGAGCAGCACCATGTCGCCCGCCGCATTGCGTGTCCGCAGCCGCGCGAGATCAGAGGTTTCCATGCGGAACGGCAGGTCAGCCTGCGCGGTGACGTGATAGGTGCGGCCGAACAGGTTGAAGTCGTTGACATAGGTCGAGCCGAAATAGGTCTGGATAGTGTCGTTGATGTTTGCGATCGGCACGCCGAGCTTCTGCGCCTTGACGCGGTCGATGTCGACGAACACTTGCGGCGTATTCGCGGTGAACGGCGAGAACACCGAGGTGAGATATGGCGATTTGCGCGCGGCAGCGACAAGCTCGTCGGTCGCGGCGGCCAGCAGCTCGGGGCCGCGGCCCTGGCGATCCTGGACGCGGATGGTGAAGCCGCCGCCGGTGCCGATACCCGGCACCGCAGGCGGCGGGATCACGATGATGAAGGCCCCCTGGATCGCAGACAGGCGCTTGCGCAGCTCGGCCGTGATCGCGGCCGCCGACAACCCCTTCTTCAGGCGCGTCTCCGGCTCATCGAACACGGGGAACAGCGCCGCGGCATTACCCTGCTGCGTGCGCGTCGCGCCCGAGAAGCCGGCAAAGACCGCGACGCGAACGATGCCCGGCGTATCGAGCGCGATTCGCTCGATCTCGCGCACCACCGCCGTCGTGCGAGCCAGCGATGCCGCCCCCGGCAATTGCACCGATATGATGATGTAGCCCCGATCCTGCGCCGGAATGAAGCCCTGCGCCGTGGTCGCGAGCAACCAGCCGGCGCCGCCGATCAGCGCGACATAGATCAGCAGCATCACCGCCGTATGGCGGATCACGAAGTCGGCGGCTCCGGCATAGCCATGCGACAACCGATCGAAGACGCGGTTGAAGAGGCCGGTGAACTTCTCCCAGCCACGGGCAATGATGTTCCAGCGCGCCGCCGGCCGCTTCTCCTCATGCGGCACCAGGATCAGCGAGGCCAGCGCCGGCGACAGCGTCAGCGAGCAGAAGCAGGAGATCGCGGTGGCGACCGCGATGGTGACGGCGAATTGCTGGAAGAATTGCCCGGAGATGCCGCCGAGGAATGCGGTCGGCACGAACACGGCACACAGCACCAGCGCGATCGAGACCAGCGCTCCGCCGACCTCCTCCATCGTCTTGAGCGCGGCATCGCGCCGGCTCATTCCATGCCCGAGATGCCGCTCGACATTCTCGACCACCACGATGGCGTCGTCGACCACGATGCCGACCGCCAGCACCAGGCCGAACAGCGTCAGATTGTTGATCGAGAAGCCGAGCGCAGCCATCACCGCGAAGGTGCCGACCAGCGACACCGGGATTGCGATGATCGGAATGAGCGCCGGCCGCCAGCCCTGCAGGAACACCAACACCACGATGACGACGAGCACCATCGCCTCGTAGATGGTCTTGATCAGCTCTTTGATGGATTGCGCGATGAATTCAGTCGGGTTGTAGCCGATATTGTAGTCGAGCCCTTTCGGGAAGCTCGCCTTGAGCTTGACCATCGTATCGGAGATCTCCTTGGCGGTGGCGAGCGCGTTCGAGCCGGGCCGCTGCGTCACCAGCATGCCAACCGCCGATTTCTTGAGCAGGAAGCTGTTGGTGGTGTAGGACAGCGCGCCAAGTTCGACGCGGGCAACGTCGCGCAGGCGCACGGTGCGGCCGTCGGCGCCGGCCCTGACCACGATATCCTCGAACTGCCTGGGATCCTTGAGACGGCCGGTAAAGACAAGGTTGGGCTGGAACGCGCGATCCGCAATCGGCGGCTCCGCGATCTGTCCGCCCGCGATCTGCAGATTCTGCGCGCGGATCGCCGCCAGCACCTCGGTTGAGGTCAAGCCGAGATTGGCGAGGCGGTCGGGATCCAGCCACAGCCGCATCGAGTAATCGCGCGCGCCGAAAATTTGGATGTCGCCGACGCCGTCGAGCCGGAGCAACTGGTCGCGGACCTGCAGCAGCGCGTAGTTGGAGATGTAGAGCTGATCGAAGCTGTCATCGGGCGACAGCATGAACACGACCATCAGAATGTCCGGGCTGTTCTTGCGCGTGGTCACGCCGTTGCGCTGCACCTCCTCGGGCAATCGCGGCTGCGCGATCGCGACGCGGTTCTGCACCAGCACCTGGGCGGTATCGAGGTTGGTGCCAAGCTTGAAGGTGACAGTGATCGTGAGTTGCCCGTTCGAGGTGGCCTGGCTGTAGAGATACAGCATGTCCTCGACGCCGTTGATCTCCTGCTCGATCGGGGCAGCGACCGTGTCGGAGACGGTCTGCGCGGAGGCGCCGGGATAGTTCGTGGTGACCACCACGGTCGGCGGCACCACTTGCGGATATTCGGAGACCGGCAGCGTGGTGTAGGCGATCGCCCCGACGATCAGGAGCACGATCGACAGCACCATCGCCAGGATGGGCTGGTTGATGGAGAGCCGTCCGAGATTCATGATTTGCCACCGGCCGCGGCTGGGGCGGGATGCGGGCTCACCTTGGCGCCGACGCGAGCGCGCTGCAGGCCATCGACGATCACGCGGTCTTCCGCCTTGAGCCCGTCACGGATGACCCGCAGGCCTTCGTCGAGTGGGCCGAGCACCACGGGCTTCGCCTCCACCGTGTCGTCATCCTTGACCACGAACACGATCTTGCGCGACTGGTCAGTGGCAACAGCCGTGTCGGGCAGGAGCAGCGCTTCATACGGCGCGCTGCCGATGAGCCGCACGCGGCCGAACTGTCCGGGCAGGATCGAGAGATCCTTGTTCGGAACCACCGCGCGGCTGCGCAAAGTGGCGGTCGAGACGTCCAGCCGGTTGTCGAGGAAATCCATCTTGCCTTCGTGCGAGGGCTTGGTTTCGCCGGTCAACGTCACCTGGACCGGATTGGCCGTATCGCGCGAACTCGGCCGCCTGCCCTCGAACCAGAGCCGGTTGTTCCGCAAATAGGTCGCCTCGTCGACGTCGAAATAGATGTAGATCGGGTCGAGCGACACGATCGAGGTGAGCAGGGTCGCGCCGCCCTCGCTGCCCTGCACAAGATTGCCGACGCTGACGAGATGGCGGCTGACGCGGCCGGTGAGCGGCGCCAGCACATGGGAGAATTCGATGTTGAGCTGCGCCGCCTTCAGCGCGCCCTCGGCCTGCATCTCGGCGGCGTGGGCCGCCTGCAAGGCCTGACGGCGCTGGTCGACGACCTGTTCGGAGACGGCACTGGTCTGAACCAGGTTCAGGCCGCGGTCAAGCTCGCGCTTGGCGAGCTCCGCCTTGGCGCGCGCGTCCGCAAGTTGTCCCTCGGCCTGCTTGGCGACGGCCTCAAACGGACGTGGATCGATCACGTAAAGCAGGTCGCCGGTGCGGACGATGGCGCCATCGCGAAACTCGACGCTGGTGACGAAGCCGCCGACGCGGGCGCGAACCTGGACCTCCTCGATCGCTTCGAACCGCCCGGTGAATTCGTCCCAATCCGTGACCGTACGCTTGGTCGGCTGCGCCACGGTGACCGCAGGGGCCGGCGCCGCCGCCTGTGGCTGCTGCTTGTCACCACAACCGGTCAATGCCAAGGTGGACGTTGCCAAGGCAATGAGCAGGCCAAGCGCGCTGACCCCGCGCCGTGAGTGGGCCGTCAAGCTTCCCGTCCTATCGGTCGCGCCCAAGTCGATCTCCCCCTGAACAGCACAGCCGGCGCGCGCATTGCGCCGCTCGGATGCGCACCTTACACGCCGCGGAGGTCAAAGATGTGACCGGAGGCCAGTCTGTTCAAGAGAGGGGCGGGATCAAGCAAAATCATTGTCCTTTTTCGTGGCCGCACGCCGACGCAGACGGTGATCGCCTCCAAGAAGCCGGGACCGGGGACGCCAACGGCGCATCTTCGGGCATGACGAGCCGTTCCGGCTCCGTTAGATTGTCGTCAAAGAAAATAAATCTTTCAGGGACGGTCGGCTCGTGCACCGAGGACGTGTCGTATTTGGCGCGATGGAGGAGGTCGTGTTCGGCCGCCAGGCGGCTGAGGCGATCGTCGAGCAGGTGGCGCGCGTGGCCGCACAACGCGCTTTCCTGATGGTCAGCGGAACGCTCAACCGCGCGACCGACGAAATCGAGCGTATCCGCGCCGCACTGGGCGCGGCCTGCGTCGGCACCTTTGATGCGATGCCGCCGCATACGCCGCGGGCCGCCGTGGTCGCGGCAGCCGAGCAGGCCCGCGCCGCGAAAGCCGACCTTATCGTCACCATCGGCGGCGGCTCGATCACCGACGGCGCCAAGGCGGTGCAGCTCTGCCTCGCCAACGACATCCGCAGCGCCGACGACATCGACAAAGTCCGCACCAGCCACGGCGTAACGCCTCAAATCAATGCACCCAACGTACGCCAGATCAGCGTGCCGACAACGATCGCAGGCGGCGAGTTCACGGCGCTCGCCGGCGTCACCAACGAGAAGAAGCGGGTCAAGGAACTGCTGACCCATCCCCAGGTGATGCCGCGCGTGGTGATCCTCGATCCCTGGCTGTCCACTCACACGCCGGAATGGCTGTGGCTCTCGACCGGCATCCGCGCGGTCGATCATTGCGTCGAGGGCATCTGCTCGAACGAATCGCACCCCTATGCCGATGCACAGGCGCTGAAGGGGCTGTCGATGCTGGCGCAGGCGCTGCCGCGGGCCAAAGCCGACGCAACCGACATCGACGCACGGCTGGACTGCCAGATCGGCACCTGGCTGTCGACGGGACCGCTCGCCTCCGGCGTGCCGATGGGTGCGAGCCATGGCATCGGCTATGTGCTCGGCGCCGAATTCGACCTGCCGCACGGCTACACCTCCTGTGTGATGCTGCCGGCGGTGATGCGCTGGAACAAGTCCGCCAATGCCGAGCGGCAGGCGCAGGTCGCCGCCGCCATGGGCCATCCCGGTCGGGACGCCGGCGACGTGCTCGACAACTTCATCCGCGGACTGGGCCTGCCGCGCAGCCTCCAGGACGTGCGGATCGGCCCCGAACATTTCGACCATATCGCGGCGCAGGCGATGAAGACGCCGTGGGTTCCGCGCAATCCGCGCACCATCGCTAGCGCCGAGCAGGTCCGCGAGATTCTTCTGTTGGCAGCATGAGGGAAATTTTCCACCGATGTATACCGGAAAGCACGCTTATCTGCGCCCGTTGCAACCCGCCTTCATCATGGCTGCGACGGGCGAGACCGTCACCTATCGCGAGCTCGAGGCGCGCAGCAACCGGCTGGCGCATCTGTTTCGAAAGTGCGGCCTGAAGCGGCAGGAGCACTATGCGATCTTCATGGAGAACAACAATCGTTATCTGGAGGCCTGCGGCGCCGGCGAGCGGTCCGGCCTCTATTTCACCTGCGTGAACTCCTATCTGACCCCAAGCGAGCTCGCCTACATCCTCACCAACAGCCAGTCGCGCATCCTGATCACGTCAAAAGCGAAACTCGACGTCGCGCGCGAGGCGCTGAAGGAGTGTCCGCAGGTCGAGCTCTGCATCGTCGCCGACGGCGACGGGGAAAGCGATCGCATCGTCGGCCTGCAACAGGTGACCGGGGGCCTGCCGGCGACGCCGATCGAGGATGAAGCGATCGGCACCGCGATGCTCTATTCGTCCGGGACCACAGGGCGCCCCAAGGGCATCCTGCGGCCGCTGCCGGAGCAACCGCCATCACGGCAACTGCCGCTGTTCGATTTCCTGCAGAAACTCTGGCACTACCGCGAAGGGATGATCTATCTGTCGCCCGCGCCGCTCTATCATTCGGCGC
Organism: Bradyrhizobium sp. LeoA1Lang; assembly: GCF_055413685.1. Lineage (NCBI taxonomy): Bacteria > Pseudomonadati > Pseudomonadota > Alphaproteobacteria > Hyphomicrobiales > Nitrobacteraceae > Bradyrhizobium > Bradyrhizobium sp. LeoA1Lang. The sequence continues at coordinate 13,921 of NZ_JBVAPG010000130.1, forward strand.
CGCAGGCGGCCGTCAACCTCACCATCCGCGTCGGCGGCACGGTCGTGATCATGGAGAGCTTCGATCCCGAGCGCTATCTGCAGCTCGTCGAGCAATGGGGCATCACGCACACGCAGTTGGTCCCGACGATGTTCTCGCGCATGCTGAAGCTGCCGGAAGATGTGCGGAACCGCTACGATCTGTCGTCGCTGGAGATCGCAATCCACGCCGCCGCTCCCTGCCCTGCCCTCGTCAAGGAAGACATCATCAACTGGTGGGGGCCGATCATCCACGAATATTACGGCGCGACCGAGGGTCTCGGCTTCACCGCCTGCAACAGCGAGGAGTGGCTTTCCCATCGCGGCACCGTGGGCAAGGTGCTGCTCGGCGACCTGCATATCCTCGACGAGAACATGCAGCCGAGCCCAAAGGGGACGCCGGGCACGGTGTGGTTCAAGACCGCCTCGCCCTTCGAATATTTCAACGATCCCGGCAGGACCAGGGAGGCACGCTCGCCGGACGGCAGCATGAGCACGGTCGGCGACGTCGGCTATGTCGACGATGACGGCTATCTCTATCTCACCGACCGGTCGACCTTCATGATCATCTCCGGCGGCGTCAACATCTACCCGCAGGAATGCGAAAACCTCCTAATCACCCATCCCAAGGTCGCGGACGCCGCGGTGTTCGGCGTGCCCAATGCCGATCTCGGCGAGGAGGTGAAGGCGGTGGTGCAGCCGATGCATGACGTGACGCCGGGTCCTGACCTTGCGGAGGAACTGATCGCCTTCTGCGCGCAATCGCTGTCGCGCCAGAAAGTGCCGCGCTCGATCGATTTCGAGGCGGAACTGTCGCGGCTGCCGACCGGCAAGCTCTACAAGCGCCTGTTGCGCGACCGCTATTGGGGCAACAAGACCTCGCGCATCGTGTGACGTGGCGCATCCGTGCTCGCGCTGCGACGCAGAGCATCTTCACGGCCGCCCGGCAAAGATAGGCGTGATCTTCGCGTGACCGCTTTTGCGCGTGTCGCAAGCAAAAACCGGTGTCCCCTTTTCCGGATCATGCTCTATAGTGCCTGATTGTCTGCCAGCTTCGTCGGGAGGCACGCCATGGCACTGCCCGAGCCACGCGAGCCCACGCCGCTACCGGCCCCAAGGCTCGAATTCACTGCCGCAGAGATTGGCGCCCTCGCCCACCTCTACCGGGGCGAGGTTTACCGAAGCACGGTCTGGCGTACGCGCCTCGACAGCTCAACCAACTGGGCGGTGGTCACGACGGGCATTGCCTTGTCGGCCACCTACAGCAGCGCCGAAGCCTCGCCTTTGCCGATGGTCCTTGTCGGCCTGCTTGTCACCGTGTTCCTGCTGTTCGAGGCCCGGCGCTACCGTTACTTCAATGTGTGGCGGGCCCGCGCGCGCCTGCTCGAAACCGATTTCTACGCACCGATGATCCGCGGCGAACGGCTTGACCCGAATTCGGCCTGGACCGAGTTGCTCGCCAATGATTATCGCAATCCGAGCTACCACATCAGCTATGTGCGCGCGGTTGGCCGAAGGTTGCGCCGCACCTATGGCTGGATCTTCGCGATCCAGGCCATTGCCTATTACGGCAAGCTCGCGATCCATCCGGTGCCGCTGACCAGCCTAGCCGAGGTTTGGGAGCGCGCCGCGATCGGCCCCATTCCGGGCACCCTGATCGTTCTTGCGGGAGTCCTCTTTCACACAAGCTGGGCAATTTTCGCGCTTGTCACGCATCACATCGAAACCACCAACCGACGCGAGCGGCAAAGCCTGATCGCGATGGGGTGATTACGGCTGCGTTGCCCGGCTGCAGCTTTTACCCTAAATCTTGAGCAACAAGAAAATCAGGGAGGATGGCTGATGGACGTGGTCCGGGTGGGTCCGGGATTCGCTGCGGAAATTCGCGGCGTGACGCTCAACGATGTCGTCAGGAGCAAAGCCGCCTATGCTGCAGTGCGTGCGGCGTTTGAAGCGCATTCCGTGCTGGTGTTTCGCGACCAGGACGTGTCAGATGAAAAGCAATTGGCATTCTCGCGCCGTTTCGGCCCGCCGGAAGTGACAAAAGTCGGTTCCATGGGAACGGGATCGCATTTCGTGATCCTCACGACCATCGGTCCCGACGGCAAGGTGGTGCCAACAGATCATCGCCAGGCGCTGCGCAGCAAGGCCAACCAGCTCTGGCACACCGATTCCTCCTTCAAGCGCGTGCCGGCGCTGACCTCGATCCTGTCTGCACGAGTGATTCCCGGTCATGGCGGCGAAACCGAATTCGTCTCCACCCGCGTCGCGTTCGAGCTGCTCGACGAGGGCCTCGCAAAGCAGCTCGAAAACTCCTTCGCCTGGCATTCCTACGCGCATTCGCGCGACCAGATCGCGCCCGGCCTTGCGACACCTGAGGAGACGGCGGTGCTGCCGCCGGTGTGCTGGCGCATGGTGTGGCGCAACCCCGTCAATGGCCGCGGCGCACTCTATCTCGCATCGCACGCCTATGCAGTCGAAGGCATGGCTGCTGCCGCCGGCAAGAAGCTGATCGATGAACTCATGGCGGCAGCCACCGCGCCGGGAACGGCCTACTTGCACAAATGGCGGCAGGGCGATGTCGTGATGTGGGACAACCGCGCCACCATGCATCGCGGGCGGCCGTGGCCGGCGCATGAGCCGCGGCTGATGATCCGCACCACGATCTCGGCGACCGAGGCCGACGGTCTCGCCACCATGGGCCTGCCGTCGCCGCAAGCCGCGGAATAGCGTCCGCACTGCAGCGCCAATTGTCGCAGGCTCGGCATTCATCCGAATTGCCGATCCTCGTGCACACGACGCTGGTTGCTCAGACGTCCCACCATGGTATCCTCGATACCAAATCGGCCATAGAGACCGAACGTCGGGAGGAAATGATGCGGAGCGTGCGAGCGCTGGCCGTGGCAGTGCTGTGTTGGCTTTCGGCTTACGATGTTTCGCTGGCGGAGCAACCGAAGTCCGGCGGCATCCTGAAGATGTATCACCGCGACAGTCCGGGGAGCGCCTCGATCCACGAAGGCGCGAGCTATTCGTTCAATGTTCCCTTCATGCCGGTCTTCAACAACCTGGTGATTTTCAACCAGCATGTTGCGCAGAACAGCGTCGATACGATCGTGCCGGAACTCGCGGAGAGCTGGGCCTGGAGCGACGACAAGAAGAAATTGACATTCAAGCTTCGCAACGACGTCAAATGGCATGACGGCAAGCCGTTCACCTCAGCCGACGTCAAATGCACCTTCGACCTCTTGATGGGCAAGTCGCAGCAGAAGTTCCGCCAGAACCCGCGCAAATCCTGGTACGACCAGGTCAACGACGTCACCATCAACGGTGATTACGAGGCCTCCTTCAATCTGAAGCGCCCGCAACCGGCGCTGCTGTCGCTGCTCGCCTCCGGCTATAGCCCGATCTATCCCTGCCATGTCTCGCCGGCGGAAATGCGCACCAAGCCTGTTGGCACCGGTCCGTTCAAGTTCGTCGAGTTCAAGGCCAACGAGTCGATCAAGCTGACGAAGAACCCGGACTACTTCAGGAAGGGCCTGCCCTATCTCGACGGCATCGAATTCACCATCGTCACGAACCGCTCGACGGCGATCCTGGGCTTCGTCTCCGGCAAGTTCGATATGACATTCCCGACCGAAGTGTCGATTCCGCTCTTGAAGGACGTCAAATCGCAGGCGCCCAATGCGGTCTGCGTGGTGGAACCGAGCAATGTCTCCACCAACATCATCATCAATTCGTCGGCGCCGCCGTTCGACAATCTCGACATCCGCCGCGCCCTGGCGCTCGCCATTGACCGCAAGGCGTTCATCTCAATCCTGTTCGAGGGACAGGCTGATATCGGCGGCACCATGCAGCCCGCGCCGGCAGGATTGTGGGCGATGCCCAAGGAGATTCTGGAGACGATCCCGGGCTATGGGCCCGACGTCAACGCCAACCGCGAGCATGCGCGCAAGCTGATGCAGAAGGCGGGCTACGGCCCCGACAAGCATCTGCAGATCAAGGTGTCGACCCGCAACATCCCGATCTACCGCGACCCGGCCATCATCCTGATCGACCAGCTCAAGACCATCTATATCGACGCCGAACTCGACGTCGTCGACACCGCGCAGTGGTTCCCGAAGGTCGCGCGCAAGGACTATTCGCTGGGCCTGAACCTCACCGGCAACGCGGTCGACGAGCCGGATCAGTCCTTCTACGAGAACTATTCCTGCGACTCCGAGCGGAACTACACCAACTACTGCAACCGCGAGATCGAAAAGCTGTTCGACCAGCAGTCGGCCGAGACCGACGCCGACAAGCGCAAGAAGCTGGTCTGGGAGATCGACAAGAAACTGCAGGAAGACGTGGCGCGGCCCATCATCCTGCACAGCCGCACCGGAACCTGCTGGCAGCCCTACGTCAAGAACGTGACGGTGATGTCCAACAGCTCCTACAACGGCTACCGCTACGAGGACGTCTGGATGGATAAGTAGCGTGTATCCACGGTGGGGCTGCTCCCCCTCTCCCGCTTGCGGGGGAGGGCTGGGGTGGGGGTCTCTCCACGAGTCGTTGAGCGGAGAGAGCCCTCACCCGGCGCTTTGCGCCGACCTCTCCCGCAAGCGGGAGAGGTGAAGAGAGTTTAAAAAGGAGAGTGGCCAGGTGCTAGCCTATATCGTCAGGCGCCTCTTCCTGATGCTCGTGACCCTGTTCGGGATCTCGGTCATCATCTTCGTGCTGCTGCGCATCGTGCCCGGCAACATCGTGGATATCCTGTTCGACGCCGCCGGCTATGTCGATCCCGCCGACAAGGCCAATCTGGAGAAGGAACTCGGCCTCAGCGACCCGATCGTGATGCAGTATCTCAAGTGGATCGGCGGACTCCTGCACGGCGACCTCGGCTATTCCTACGTCTCGGAAAAGCCGGCGCTGCAGGAGATCCTGCCGCGGATCCCGATCACGGCGAAGCTCGCCGGCCTAGCACTGTTGTTCTCCGCCTCGATCGGCATTCCCTTGGGCGTGCTGAGCGCGGTGCATCAGGGCACGCGACTCGACTACGCCTTGCGCGTGGTCAGCCTGAGCGGGCTGTCGCTGCCGTCATTCTGGCTCGGACTTCTGATCCTGATGGCGTCAGTGTCGATGCTCGGCTGGATGCCGATCTACAACCCGAATCCGCAGACCTGGGCCGAGGCGTTCGCGATCTACTGCATTCCGGCGATGGCGGTCGGCTTCCGCAGCGCGGCACTGACCATGCGCATCACCCGTTCCTCGATGCTGGAGATCCTGCGGCAGGATTTTATCCGCACCGCCCGCGCCAAAGGCGCCTCCGAGGCTTCCGTCAACTATCACCACGCGCTGAAGAACGCGGTGCTGCCTGTGATCACCGTGATCGGCATCGAAGCGGCGTTTTTGATCGGCGGATTGATCGTCACCGAGACGGTCTTCAACATCCCAGGCGTTGCGCGCTTCCTGGTCGAGGCGCTGCGCTGGCGCGATTACCCCATCGTGCAGAATCTCGTGATGTTCATCGCGGTCGTCGTGGTCGTCGTCAACTTCGCGGTGGACATGCTCTACGCCGCGATCGACCCGCGCATTCGCTTCGGAGATTAGCTCTTGGCTGTCATCAACTTTGATGCCGAACTGAAACGAGCCGGCGCTGACGCCACGCATGGCTGGCGGCGGCTGACGTTCCTTGCGCAGCGTTATCTGCTCGGCACGGTCGGCCTCGTGATCATGGTGCTGTTCGTCGCGATGGCGCTCTCGGCCGACCTGATCAGCCGGTACGATCCGCTTGCCGTCGATTCCGCCCATCGCCTCGCCGCCCCCGATGCGCTGCACTGGTTCGGAACCGATTCGTTCGGCCGCGACGTCTGGAGCCGCATCATCTATGGCGCGCGCATCTCGCTCGCGGTCGGTCTCGGCTCGACCGCGCTCGGCGCGTCGATCGGCGTCATCGTCGGGCTCGCCTCCGGCTATCTCTCCGGCTGGGTCGATCTGTTGTTCCAGCGCATCACCGACATCCTGCAATCGCTGCCGCTCCTGGTGCTGGCGCTGGTGATGACGGCTGCACTCGGCCCGTCGCTGCCGAACGTCATCATCGCGATCGCGATTCCCCTGATCCCGACGGTTTCGCGCGTGATCCGCGCCAACACGCTGGCGCTGCGCGAACTGCCGTTCGTGGAGGCGGCCAAATCGATCGGCATGAGCGAGATGCGGATCGCGTTCCGCCACGTGCTGCCGAACACGCTGGCCCCCTTGATCGTGCTCGCGACGGCGCAGCTCGGCTCAACCATCCTGACGGAGGCGTCCTTGTCGTTTCTCGGCCTCGGCATTCCCGAACCCTATCCGTCCTGGGGACGCATGCTTTCGGAATCCGCCGCCGAATATGTGCGCGTCGCGCCGTGGCTCGTGATCTTCCCGGGGATCGCGATCAGCCTGGCTGTGTTCGGCACCAATCTGTTCGGTGACGCCCTGCGCGACATCCTCGATCCAAGGCAGCGCGGCTGATGAACGCGATGAACAAGGAGCAACCTGTGCTCGAGGTGAAGAACCTGAAAACGGTGTTCTTCACCAATTCGGGATTGTTCAGGGCGGTCGACGACGTCTCCTTCAGCGTCCGCCGCGGCGAGACGCTGGCGATCGTCGGCGAATCCGGCTGCGGCAAGAGCGTGACCGCGCTCTCGGTGATGCGGCTGGTGCCGGATCCGCCCGGCAAGATCGTTGGTGGCGAGATCGTGCTCGAAGGCAAAGACCTGCTCGCGCTCGATGACGAAGCGATGCGCAAGATCCGCGGCAATCGTATTTCCATGATCTTCCAGGAGCCGATGACCTCGCTCAATCCGGTGATGCGGATCGGCGACCAGATCACCGAAGCCTTGCGCCTGCATCAGGACATCGGCGGCAAGGAGGCCTGGAAGCAGGCGGTCGACATGCTGCGCCTGGTCCGCATTCCCGAGCCGGAGCGGCGCGCGCAGGAATATCCGCACCAGCTTTCGGGCGGCATGCGCCAGCGCGCGATGATCGCGATGGCGCTGGCCTGCCGGCCGGCGCTCTTGATCGCGGACGAGCCGACGACGGCGCTGGATGTGACGATCCAGGCGCAGATCCTGGCGCTGATGGTCGATCTGCAGAAGAAGCTCGGCACCGGACTGATCCTGATCACGCATGATCTCGGCGTGGTCGCTCAGACGGCGCAGCGCGTGATCGTGATGTATGCCGGCCGGAAGGTCGAGGAAGCGAGCGTCGAGGCGCTGTTCGAGAACCCGCTGCATCCCTATACGCGCGGCCTGATGGCCTCGATCCCGGCCGTGCCCTCGCTCGACGCAAAAGCCGATGTGCGGCTGGTCGAAATCCCGGGCATGGTGCCGTCGCTGACAAAACTGCCGACGGGCTGCGCGTTCGCGCCGCGCTGCCGGTTCGCGATCCCGCGCTGCCGGGAAGAATATCCGCCGCTCGGCGATTTCGGCGGCCGGCACCTTGCCGCCTGCTGGCGCGCAGGCGAGATGGCGGAGGCCTCATGACCGAAGCGCAGCCGCTTTTGGAGGTCACCGACCTCGTGAAACATTACCCGGTGCGCGGCGGCGTGCTGCGCCGGCAGGTCGGCACCGTGCATGCGGTCGATGGTGTGAGTTTTTCGCTAGCTCCCGGCGAGACGCTCGGACTCGTCGGCGAATCCGGCTGCGGCAAGTCGACGGTGGCGCGCAGCGTATTGCGATTGGTCGAGCCATCGAGCGGCGAGATCCGGCTGAACGGCGAGGCGATCACGCGCTTGAGCAAATCGGAGCTGCGGCCCTACCGCCGCTCGATGCAGATCGTGTTCCAGGACCCGTTTGCGTCGCTCAACCCGCGCATGACCGCGGGCGACATCGTCGGCGAACCCCTGAGCGTGCACGGACTGGCCTCGGGCGAGCGGAAGCAGGAGCGCGTCGCCGAACTGTTCCAGCAGGTCGGCCTGCGGCCCGACCAGATGAAGAACTATCCGCACCAGTTCTCCGGCGGCCAGCGTCAGCGCATCTGCATCGCACGCGCGCTGTCGCTTGGGCCGAGCCTGATCGTCTGCGACGAGCCGGTCTCCGCGCTCGACGTCTCGATCCAGGCGCAGGTGATCAACCTGCTGATCGACCTGCAGCGCCAGCGCAACTTCTCCTACCTCTTCATCGCGCATGATCTCGCCGTCGTCGCCCATATCAGCCACCGCGTCGCCGTGATGTATCTCGGCCGCATCGTCGAGATCGCAGACAAGGCCGAGCTGTTCGCCAACCCACGTCATCCCTACACCCAGGCGCTGCTGGCGTCGGTGCCGGTCGCCAATCCCAGGATCAAGCGGCTGACGCCCCTGGTCGAAGGCGACGTGCCGAGCCCGATCAACCCGCCCTCCGGTTGCGCGTTTCACACACGCTGCCGCTACGCGATGGATCGCTGCAAGCTCGAGCGCCCGCCTCTGGTGGACGCGGGCGCCAGACATCAGGTGGCGTGCTGGCTGAATGAGGGCACGGGGCGGGCCGATTGACTCCGCCGTCGTCCCGGCGAACGCCGGGACCCATAACCACAGGGAGGCATTGTGGCGCGAGCGAGTGGTTGCAGCGGAGCACACCACAGAGGCCTGTGGTTGATGGGGTGGACGGCCCCCTACGGCATCAGTTGTGCCAGAATGAGGTTGTCGAAATCTCAAACGAGGGAGCCGTCCGTGACGCAGATTATCCGCATTGGAATGGATACGTCGAAG
>NZ_JBVAPG010000131.1:0-22267 GCF_055413685.1 Bradyrhizobium sp. LeoA1Lang
GAAACGGCTTCATTCGCCGTCAGCCCGGCGTTCCCCGAAGCATCGAGATTCTCCTGCCACCCGAAAACTTGCCGATCCTCGAATGGCTCGGTATCAAAACGTCAAAATCACTGTGATGAACCACTAGCTGCGTCCAAACAGATCGTCGACCGTCTCGAACTGCTCGTGAAGGAGTACGAGCGCGCACGCTTCGGCAAACGCTCGGAGAAGTTCAATCCCGATCAGATGCAGCTGGTGCTCGAAGACATCGAGATCGCCATCGCCGAAGTCCAGGAGCGCCAGGACGATCGTGCGCGCCGCGCCGGCGCGGCACCGTCGGGTCGCCGGGCCAGCCGCGCCGCCCGCGCCTTTCCCGCGCACCTGCCGCGCATTGAGCAGGTGATCGAACCCGAGAACCTCGAGTGTCCCTGCGGCTGCGGCCAGATGGTCCGGATCGGCGAGGATCGCTCCAGACGCCTCGACGTGACGCCGGCCCAGTATCGCGTGGTCGAGGCGGTGCGACCGCGCTACGCCTGCGCGACAGGATGCGCCGGCGTGCGCCAGGCGCCGGCGCCCGCCCATCTGGTGGAGGGTGGCCTCCCCACCGAGGCGATGCTGGCGCAGGTGGCGGTCGCCAAGTTCAGCGAGCACATGCCGCTCTATCGTCAGTCCCAGGTTCTGGCCCGGCATGGCATCCTCATCGATCGCGCCGTTCTGGCGGATTGGATGGGAACGGTCGCCTTCCACCTCGCGCCGCTGGTCGAGCGCATGAGCGTCGTGATGAAGCAATCGGGCCGCTTGTTCATGGACGAGACCAGGGCGCCCGTGCTCGATCCGGGCCGGGGCCGAACCAAGACCGGCTATCTGTGGGCTGTCCTGCGCGACGATCGCGGCCACGGCGGCGCTGATCCACCAATCGTGGTCTACCACTACGCGCCAGGACGCAGTGGCAAACATGCCGAGCATATCCTCGACGGCTTCGACGGCACCGTTCAGGTCGATGGATACCAAGGCTATCACAGGCTCGCACGACCCGAGCGTCAAGGCGGCGCGCCGCTGCGGCTGGCCGCATGCTGGTCCCACTCGAGGCGCGAGATCATTGCCGCGACTCCGAAGGCCGGCTCACCCATCGCCGAAGCCGTCCTCGCGCGCATCGCCGCGCTCTATGCAATCGAGAAGGAGATCCGTGGCGCCGACGCCGCGGTCCGACAAAAGGCGCGCAACGAACGATCACGGCCGCTCGTCGTCGAACTGAAGAAGTTCCTGCGCGAGCAAGCCGCCCGCCTGTCGCCGGGCAGCGAGATGGGCAAGGCGATCGCCTATCTCCTGAACCATTGGGATGGGCTTACCTTGTTTCTCGACGACGGCCGCATCGAGCTGGGTAGAGTCGACGACTGGCGCGGTGGCTACAGGTTCCGAGGAGTTGCCGTTTGCCGGCAGCTTTCGCTGAGTGCCGGTGCCTCATTTCGGACCATGGCTCCGTTTCCAGTCGCCGCTCGTCAAACCGGGCGTGCGGATTTCCCGCACCCGGCTTTCTCTCGATCCGTCAAGCCTTCGCTCTCGGCATGTCGGCGCGCGCTCTGGGGAGGCGGTAGAGGCCAAGCGTTTCATGCAGGTACTCCTGCGAGTAACGCTTGAAGCCTCGCCCACGCGCCCCAGTGCGCTGAACCAACCAATGTCGCAGACGACGATCGACGTATTGCCGAATGAGGTTGTAAGTTTCCACCACTGGGCCTTGGTCGAAGTAGCCGCACCAACCGCGTAGGATGCGATTGATGACAGCGACAGTGTTCTCCGGTGTGTCCGGGTACCACTGACGTGTCGTGCGGTCATGGATCTGTTTGAGCAATCGTCGAATGGCTTTCTTGGAAGGCCTTGTGCCCAGAAAGGCTTGACCTCCCTTTCCATGGAAGCGCCCGATCGTGTACCCGAGGAATGTTACGCTATCCTCCGGGACCCGAGCGAGCCGCGTCTTGGTCTCGTTCACCTCCAACCCAAGCCTGTTCATTAGCGTCTGCATCCGCACCATTGCCGTCTCGGACGAGCCGGGGCGACAGCAGATCACGAAGTCATCCGCGTAATTCACGATATGCGCATCGAGTTGGCCTTGGTGTCCGTGTTTGCGCCAAGCCAGCAAGAACCGACGAAAGTAGAGATTCGCCAACAGCGGGCTCAGGGGTGAGCCCTGTGGAGTTCCTCTTTTCTTCGTACGGGACTCCGCCGTCCTCGTGGTTCGCCGACCGTCTCTCTCGATAACCGCGACTGTCAGCCAGTCTTTGATCATTGAGAGGAGCCAACCGTCGGCAATCCTGCGTGTGAGGCATTTCACCAGTGGTGCATGCGGAATCGAGGTGAAGTAATCCCTCAAATCCGCGTCGACGATCTCCGATCGTCGATGGTCTCTGATGTGCCAGAACACGCGGCGTACCGCCATCTTGGCGTCCAGTTTCGGGCGGAAGCCATACTGGTTGTCCAGCAGGTCCGCTTCGAAGATGGCGCCGATCACCAGCATCGCCGCCGTCATGACCGTCCGGTCTTTTACGGTTGGAATGCTAAGCGGTCGACGTCCGCCATTGCTCTTCGGTATCCATACTCTCAGCAGGGGCTGTGGTCGGTAGTTGCTCGACATCAGCTCCTCTCTGGCATTTTCCAGCCATCGCTCGCGTCCCTCGGTTTCGATCTGAGCAAATGTGACGTCATCTACCCCAGGAGCGCCCCGATTTCCACGGCAGCGCCTGTAGGCTTCTTCCAGCACATCCAATCTGCAGACTTTGTCCCAAAGAGAGTAGAATCGATAGTCCGGTTCAGCCTTAGCTTTCGCCTGCAGCGAGGTTTGAAGTTTCTGAACGGATATTTCCGGTGTTGCTAGGTTCATCACCAATCGCCGTGTTCTCAACTGTCGTTCTCGCATGGATCGAGTCAGGGTCCCTTTCCTCCGCCGGCGTTACCCGACATCACCGGTACTGCGAACCCATCCGCCATCTGCTACCGCCGACGCTGGCCCTCACGGGTTCGTCGTTGGATGTAGGCTTGTGCCCCCCACGGCGGCAGACTTCCCTTGTTGCTCACTGTCCATGTCCCGCGCGTGCTGCCATCACTACCCCGGTGGGACCTTGGGGTGCGTTTCTCGCTCGCTTCCCCCACGACATCGGCCTTCCCCGTTAGAATGGCGGGTCGGCTCCCACAACGACATTTCGAGGCCTGCTCAATGTTCACTCACGTTGCGGCCCGCGCGGACCGTCGACCCTCGAAAGGGCTCATTTTCGGAGTGCTTCAGGTCATTCGTCGCCTCCTGACCCGCCCCGAATACTTCCGGCTGGAGCGAGAGTTAGCCGGCCTGGGTTTCCACCAGGGAGAACAGTGCGCCTTGCAAGGCACACACACGAACCCCGTCGAGAACGCCATCCGGCCAGTCTGCCTGACCAGAAAAAATGCGCTCTTCGCCGGTCATGAGGTCGGGGCTGAAAATTGGGCCTTGCTTGCGTCGATCGTCGCCACCTGCAAGCTCAGCGACGTCAACCCGGCCGCCTACATCGCCGAAACACTCGAGGCGATCATCGACGGCCATCCCCATAACAGAATCGAAGACCTCATGCCGTGGCGGTTCCGCAAAACGTCAAGCCAGTGTCAATAGGGTTGCGGCTAAGCGCTTACAGAATAAAGGTAAAGTGTCAGCGCTTTCACTTCGCTCTTGAACAATAGTGTCAATGCAAGCGTGCCTCAAGTTGAGGAAACGCCGCAACGTTTCAGGTTGGCTCGGAAACGAGAAGCTGAGCGCGATCGCGTGTTCGTGGCACTCAACAAACCACAGTCTCCCACCGACGTATGGTAATTATTCCGACGCGCCTGCCTCACGTGCAGCCAACAACAGTTCATTGCGGGACGAGAAGGTACCATAGAATTTTAACCTACCTCGCAAGACCAACGATCGATGGTGGCGACGGATATCAGCGCGACACTCAAGAATGGACGCCGCAGAGGTCACATTCTGTTCAAAAACCTCATGCCAACTAGGAGTCGATTGTCGCGGCCGGATGTACGCCGTGGCACCACGAGCCCTGGCTTTCATGCCAGGGTTTTTCGTGTGATCCGAGCGAACCCGGTGCAACGCTGCGGCGAACGCGCGCGGGCCGCGGCTGGTCGCACGATCAGCAGCATCGAACGAGCCGGAGAGCTCCTGGTCATTAGAATTAGCGGCAGCGCTCACGCGCCGCCGAATGTCCAGACCGGGATGCCGAGCTTCTTGGCCTTGTCGGCGAGGTTGCCCTGGATGCCGGTGCCGGGGAAGTGCAACACTCCGATGGGAAGCGTCTCCAGCATCGCATCGTTGCGTTTGAACGGAGCGGCCTTGGCATGCTTCGTCCAGTCGGGCTTGAAGGCGATCTGCGGCACCTTCCGGTTGTCGGCCCACTTGGCGGCGATCAGCTCGGCGCCCTTGGGCGATCCGCCGTGCAGCAACACCATGTCCGCATGCTTGGCGTGCACCTGGTCGAGCTTGGCCCAGATCAACCGGTGATCATTGAAGTCGAGCCCACCGGTCAGGGCGACCTTCGGGCCGGGCGGCAGGAGCACCTGGTTGTCGGCGCGCCTCTTCGCGGCCAGGAAATCGCGGCTGTCGATCAACGCCGCCGTGAGATTGCGGTGGTTGACCTTTGACCCGTTGCGCGGCCGCCAGGCCGAGTGGGTGTGGCGTTCGAACTGGTCGGCGGCCTGATCGCGCATCAGCTCGAAGGCGTTTCGGCGTTCGATCAGGGTCTGCCCTTCTGCCGTCAGACGCTCCAGCTCGACGGATTTGACCTCGCTGCCGTCCTGTTCCCGCTGCGAGCGCTGCTGCGCCAGTTCGTTGCTGTCGAGCTCGCCCTCAATACGATCGATGGCGCGGTGGAAGACGTTCACCGTTGACCAGAGCAAGTCGGCAAGGTCGGGTTCGAGGCGGGTGTCCGACAGCGCGACGACAAGGGCGTCGAAGATATCGGCGATGCTGCCGGCAAGGATCTTTGCTTCGGGAAGCGGCCGGGGATCGGGCTCATCCTGGAAGGGGCGATAACCGTGGAGTTGGAGTTCTTGCAGGACCTTGTCGGTCGGGGATGAGCTGTGGTGCGGCTCGAAATCATCGTCGTGGTCGGTGGTCATTGCAGCTTTCCCTCGTCGAATCGACCGCGCCCATCGCGGCCTTCATGGCGACGAAAGCGGCGGGCGGGATGGACCTGCACCCGCAGCGAAGCGGAGGGACAAAGCCTTGGCGGAGGACCGAAGGGGGCCGACTATTTTGCCTCGCGATGTAAAGGCGGCTCTGCCGCCGACGGAAAATAGTCGGCCCACGAGGTTGCCGGTCCAGACCGCTTGCCGCCCGATCGCCCTCTCAGAAGGCCGTGGGTGCGGTCCTCTCCGGCGCAGAAGGGAAGCATGATCACCGGCCTCGGTGACGAAGCGGCCGCGCCTCCCTCGCCCCGTTCCGGCTATGCCGCCAGCTCCATGAAGCGGGCGACGTCCCGCGCCGCGATCTGCACCCGGCTCGCGGCTCGAAGCGCATTGATCCCCAGCATCCGAAGATCCTCGTTGAAGTCGCCGAGCCGTGGCGAGATCACGATCGGCTCGATCCCGGCCTCCTGCGCCCGCTCGATCAACGTCGCCATGGCGCCGTCACCGGCAGGATCGTCGTCGCGGGCGACGTAGAGTCGCCGCAGCGTATCAGGAAATAGGATGGCGGCGAGATGCGACGCCGAGAGCGCTGCCGCCATCGGCATGGTGGGGAGGACACATCGCAGGGACAGCATCGTCTCGATGCCTTCGCCGGCCGCCATCACCTCGCCCGCCACGCCAAAGCGTACGGCGTGACCGAGAAGGTCGCCCATCGCCCGCCTCGGCGTATCGATCGGCGCCTTGCCGAGCGTTGCCTCGCTGAAGCCGCGTGGATCGAGCCAGGTGCGATGCGCACCGGTGAGACGTCCGGTGAGATCGCTGACGGAAGCGATCATCGCCGGCCACGTTTCCGTCGGGCTGTGGTCGTCGGGCCGGTAGTAGCACCGTCGGTGAAAGCGCAGACTTCCGGTTTCGTGCAAAGCTGTAATGCCGCGATTGCGGAGATACGCTTCTACCAGTGTGCCCACGATCGACTGCGACATGCCGAAGAGTCGCCGCGCCGAATCTGGCGATCCGGGGGGCGCGGGCGATTTTCGTGACCGGGGGCGATTTGGCTCGGGGTGCAGTTCTGGACGCGGCAGACTCAGAAAGCGTCGTGCCTCATTGGCGACATCGCGAAAGTCAATAAAACCGCAGCTCTCGCGGATTACGTCGAGGAGATCGCCATGTTCGGCCGAGGCGGCATCTCGCCAATGCCCGGCGGCGCCTGGACCGGAGTCCGGTCCGCTGAGGCGGACGAACATCGACCGGCCAGGCGTATTGCGGACGTCGCCCACCGTCCAGTAGCGACCCTGGCGCCGCCCGTTGGACAGGTAATGGCGGCACACCGCCTCGGCGTCACGCGCGAGACGGCGGGCCAGTTCGGAGGCGTTGCCGCTGGCCATCAGGCGGCCTCCCGCTCGCCGATGCGCGCGACCGGATAGTGGTCGAGCACCTTCGCCAACACCCCGGTGCCGCTCGCGTCTGATGGCACGAACATGCGCAGCTTCCACGAGATGATTTCGCTGAAGAGGCCGTAGGCACGCAGCCGATCGCGCATCGCGTCGGTGAAGCCGGACAGCTCGATGCGGTGGACGCCCATGACGCGCACGCGGCGGAGCTGCAGGCCCTCGGCGAGGTCGAGGACGGTTCGGCCCTCCATCAGCGCCGAGAAAGCTTCGTCCGGCGTCAAGCTGGTGGTGCCGGTCACGGAAGCGTTCGCCGCCCAGGCGGGTGAGACCCTGCGACCTATGATCCGCTCGCCCTCGTCGGTCTGCAGCCGATAGACCCGGGTCGAGTCGTTTGGGAGCCGCTTCCAGATCGGCAACAGCAAGCCGGCGACGATATGGAGGGTACTCTCGACGAACTGCGGCACGTCCGCGACTTCGCCGTTCCATGCTGTGGCGAATGTCTCGCGATTTGCAGGCTGCCAATGGCTCTCGTCCATCATCTTCATCGAAGCATGATGATGCTCCATCGGCCGG
This sequence comes from Bradyrhizobium sp. LeoA1Lang, assembly GCF_055413685.1. Lineage (NCBI taxonomy): Bacteria > Pseudomonadati > Pseudomonadota > Alphaproteobacteria > Hyphomicrobiales > Nitrobacteraceae > Bradyrhizobium > Bradyrhizobium sp. LeoA1Lang. The sequence continues at coordinate 7,086 of NZ_JBVAPG010000131.1, forward strand.
ATCAGCCGCACGCGGCATTCGATCTCGCCGTCATCGAGCATGAAGCTCGGTGCCGGAATCTGCACCGCGGCGCGGCCCGAGCGCTCGTTGACCAGTAGCATCACCCGGGCATCGGCGAGATAATCGAGCGCTCGATCCAGCGTCATGGGGTGATTGCGCCGACGTTCGGTGATCGTGAGCAGCCGGGTTTCCGATCCGGTCGCAGGGTGCGTGTAGATCGAGCGCCGGTCGGCGACGACAAAGCTCTCGGCCTGCAATGTCTCCAGTCCGACATCATAGACGCCGCTGGCGATGGCACCCTCGACCTTGGCGTTCAGCAACTGCTCGAAGGCCGTGAACAGCACGCCCTGCAGGTCGATGGTGAGCGCGAGCAGGCGATTCAGGAACGTCGTGATCGGCGGCAGATCGTCCTTGATGCCGTTCGCGTCCGTAAGCCTCAGGCCCGTGGCGTCCTCGAAGATCTGGAGCGAGCAGCCTTCGACCTTGCCGCGCACGAGCAGCAGATAGAGCTGGCGCAGCGCATCGCGGGCGTAGTGGCTCTCGAGATTGTCCTCGGGCCGAAACAGGCCCTGGCCGCCGGTCTGGCGCTGGCCGCGCGTGATGGCACCGAGCGTGTCGAGGCGGCGGGCAATGGTCGAGAGGAAGCGCTTCTCCGCCTTCACGTCGGTGGCGATCGTCCCGAAGAGAGGCGGCTGCGCCTGGTTGGTGCGGTTGGTGCGCCCGAGGCCCTGGATCGCCGCGTCCGCCTTCCAGCCCGGCTCGAGCAGATAATGGACGCGCAGTCGCCGGTTCCGCGCTGACAGGTCGGCGTGGTAACTGCGGCCCGTACCGCCAGCCTCCGAAAAGACGAGAACCTGCTTCAGGTCGCCCGTGAAGGCGGCGGTCTCGGCGAGGTTGGCGGAGGCGGCGCGGGTCTCGACCGTAAGACGGTCGCCCTTGCGCACGACGCGCCGCGAACGTCCGGTCACTTCCGCCACGAGGTCCGTGCCGAAACGCTGCACGATCTGGTCGAGCGCGCCGGGAACAGGCGGAAGCGAAGCGAGGCGCTCGATCAGCTCATTGCGGCGAGCGACGGCCTCGCGGCACTCGACCGGCTGGCCGTCGCGGACGACGGGCCGGGACGAGAGATTGCCCTCGCTATCGGTGAAGGGCTCGTAGAGCTGCACCGGGAAGGAATGGGCGAGATAATCCAGCACATACTCGCGCGGCGTGATGTCCACGCGGACGTCGTTCCATTCCTCAGGTGGGATCTCGGCGAGCCGGCGCTCCATCAGCGCTTCGCCGGTCGACACGATCTGGATGACGGCGGCATGGCCTTCGGCCAGGTCGCGCTCGATGGAGCGAACCAGGGTTGGCGTCTTCATGCTGGTGAGCAGATGGCCGAAGAAGCGCTGCTTGGCGGACTCGAAGGCCGAGCGCGCGGCCGACTTCGCCTGGCGATTGAGCGTGCCGGTCTCCCCGGTGATGTTGGCGGCCTGCATCGCCGCGTCGAGGTGATTGTGGATGACGCTGAAGGCGCCGGCGTAGGCGTCGTAGATGCGGCGCTGCTCGTCTGTAAGCTGGTGCTCGACGAGTTCGTATTCCACGCCGTCGTAGGAAAGCGAGCGGGCGGTGTAGAGGCCGAGTGAGCGAAGATCGCGGGAGAGCACCTCCATCGCCGCGACGCCGCCTTCCTCAATCGCCTCGACGAACTCGGCGCGGGTGGCGAACGGGAAGTCGTCGCCGCCCCACAGGCCGAGCCGCTGGGCGTAGGCGAGATTGTGCACGGCGGTCGCGCCCGTCGCCGAGACATAGACAACGCGGGCGCTGGACAGCGCGTGCTGCAAGCGCAAGCCCGCACGGCCCTGCCGCGAGGGGGCGACATCGCCCCGCTCGCCCTTGCCGCCACCGGCATTCTGCATGGCATGGCTCTCGTCGAAAATGATGACTCCGTCGAAGTCGGAGCCCAACCATTGAACAATCTGCCGGACGCGCGAAAGCTTCTCGCCGCGGTCGTCGGACCTCAGCGTAGCGTAGGTTAAAAATAGGACGCCTTCCGCCAGCCGGATCTCGCGCCCTTGAGGGAAGCGCGAAAGCGGCGTGACCAGCAGACGCTCCATGCCGAGCGCCGACCAGTCGCGCTGCGCGTCCTCGAGCAGCTTGTCCGACTTCGAGATCCAGACCGCCTTGCGCCGACCCTGCAGCCAGTTGTCGAGAATGATGCCGGCGGACTGGCGGCCCTTGCCGGCGCCGGTCCCATCGCCCAGCATGAAGCCTCGACGGAAACGGACGGCGTTCGGTGCGTCGTCGCGGGCGGCCGTGACGAGGTCGAAGGTCTCGTCCACCGTCCAGGCGCCAGCAAGATAGTCGCCATGCGCCTCGCCGGCATAGATCACCGTCTCGAGCTGGGCGTCGGACAGGAGGCCGTCGTTGACGAGGTTCGCCGGCATGCGCGGCCGATAGCTCGGCTTCGGCGGCGCGACCGAGGCCATTGCGGCCGACTGCACCAGCTTGGTCGGGTGCGCCTGCGCGCCGGGGATCCGGATCGATTGCAGCCGGTATTCCTCGTAGATGGCGTCACTGAGATGCGCGCCCTCGGGCGGCGTCCAGTCGATTGTCTCATAGGCGAGGTCAACGGCTTCGGGATCGGTGACCGACGGCTTGGCCGACCGTGCGGCGGCCGGTGCGAGATAGCCACGCACGGTGCGAGGCGCCGGCGAGGCTGGCGCGGGAAGCGCGGCAGTCGATGCGACGGTCAGGCGAGGTGGAACGTGTTCGCCGATCCAGCGGAGCAGCGTTGCGACGTCGGGCGCTATTCCCGGCGACGACGGGAACGCGTGCGGGTCATCGGGCGGCGCCTTGTCGATGACAGTCAGGCGCGTCTCGATCGTGGTGCCGTGCTTGGCATAGACCGCGCCGTCGATCGCGGCGGTGAACACCACGCGCCCGCGCTCCTGCAACCGGGCGAAGGCGTCGCGCCAGGCCGAGGCTTCGGGTGAGACGTTTCCGCCTGATATCGTGACCAGCCGGCCGCCATCGGCGAGGCGCGCCAGGGCCGAGGCGATGTGACGGTAGGCCGTGTCGGCCATGCGGCCGGAAACGTTCGCCATCGCCGAGAACGGCGGGTTCATCAGCACGACACTGGGGACGACGGCGGGATTGAGGTGATCGTCGATTTGGGCCGCATCGAAGCGCGTGACGGAAATGGCCGGGAAGAGGGAAGAGAGCAACATAGCCCTGGTCTCCGCGAGTTCGTTCAGCAAGAGCCCGCCGCCCGCGATCTCGGCGAGGATGGCGAGAAGGCCGGTGCCTGCAGACGGCTCCAGCACGCGATCCGCCGCCGTGATGGCGGCCGCGGTCAGCGCAGCCAGACCGAGCGGGATCGGCGTCGAGAATTGCTGGAAGGTCTCGCTCTCGACAGAGCGGCGCGTGTGGGTCGGCAGAAGCCTCGCGATCTTGTTCAATACGGAAAGTCGTGAAGCCGGAGAGCCGGCTTTGCGGAACAGCGCCTTTCCGTATTTGCGCACGAACAGGACGGTAGCGGCCTCACAGGCGTCATAGGCCATCTTCCAATCCCAGGCGCCCGTCGCATCAGATGCGCCGAAGGCCGCTTCCATGGCGGCGCGCAGGATTGCGGCGTCGATGCGTCGGCCACGCTCGAGATGCGGGAGAAGCTGCTCCGCGGCAGCGATGATGATCCTGGCGCCCTCGGGAGCGCGGACAGGCGAGATCGGCGCGGCCTGATCGGCCGCGATCGGAGAAAGGTCGGTCATGAAGGAAACCTCGGAGAGCGGGAACGGGGAAGCCGGTCGGCGCTCTCTCTTGGACCGCACCGGCTCAAACCCGTCCCGGCCGACCTCTCCCTCTCAGCATCCAGGCCGTGCCCGACATGAGAAACGGCGCCCCACCGGATGGCGGGGCGCCGCACACAGAGCGTTCGTCACTTCTGCCAAGATGGCCTGGCTTGGCCGTCGTCAACGGCGGCGACCGCTTCCGCGAGGTAGCTCGCATCGCATTCGACGACGGTGACGATGCGTCACGACGCAGCTCCCTCGATCGGATCGTTCTCGCCCGCAAGAATGGCCTCAGCCTTCGCGATGGCAGCGTCCGCCCGTCGGCGCCACAGCTCGACATCCGCTGAGCCACCCTCCGGGACGTGGGCGAGTATCTTGAGCAGACCGAGCAGCAACTCGAAATGGTCGGCCTTGCGCTGGACCTGCTCCTCGAAACGTGAGGGAATCGGCAGGGCCTGGCCGATGTAGGCGGCGTCGCGGCCTTCCCAGACGCCCGTGACATGGGTGTCGCCGGAGTTTTCGACGTCCGACTTCTGGTCGTCCCAGCCCTCGTCGGCGATCGCGAGATCGCAGGCTTGGCCGAGCGTTTCGGCGTCGTAGGTTCGCTGCCGGTGGATCGGCAGATGATAGGTCGTCTCGATGGTGAAGAGCGGCACGAGCGCCTCCAGAATGCAAAAGCCCGGCTCGCGCCAGGCTTTGGGGTGGATTGGCAGTGAAGAGACGCGGGACGACCGAAGCCGCCCCACGTGGTCGAGCTATTCGGCCGCGATCATGTGCGGCTCGTCCGCTTCTTCGACCGGAGCTTCCTCGTCATCGCCGGCGAGGAATTCCGGCAGCGCCTCGCCGTCGCCCTCGGGCTCCGCGGCGTCGACGGTCGCCGCCTGATCGGCGTCGGCCATTCTCAGGGGCTCGGGCAGCCAGCCGGTTGCGGCCACGAGGCGTTCGGCCTCCTTGGCCATGTCGCCCTTCTTCATATGATCGATGAGCTGGGCGGCCCGCTCGCCGGCGCCTTCCCGCACGGCCTCGAGGATGCGGCGCTTCGGGACCCGGCCGAAATAGTTCTCCACTGTGGGACGCCAGCCGGCTTCCACCATGTCGAGATCGACGGCCCTGGCGATGCGATCGGCCTCAGTGATGCGCTGCTCGACGGTGTTTGGCGTGGCGCCGCCGCCATAGCGGTCGCCCTTCTCGTAGAGAGCGTTCGCGCCCACCTCGGAATTCCAGCAGTAGAAGCCGCGGAAGTAGAGGTCCGGCGAGCCGTCGGGCAGCCGGCCGGCCTCGATCGGATTGAGGTCGTCGACCAGAAACAGGAAGACGTCGCGGTCAGATGCATATAGAGTCGTCGTATCCTGACTGATGTCGACATGCGGATTATAGACGCCGGTCGAGAATTCGAGGACACCTGGAATCTTCCAGCGCGTGTCGCCCGTGCCGTTGCCGGCGATGCGCTGAACGGCCGCCACGAGTTCGTCGTCAAAAATACGGCCATAGTCGCAACCCGTAACGGCGCGCAGCTCGACGCGACCATCTTCGATCTCGAGCGTCTTGACCTGCTCGGCGCGATGGGAGGTCAAGCCGTATTGCAGGTTGATGCCAGCGAGCGGCGCCGGAAGCTGCCGGAGGTAGGCCGCCGGCGCTCCGACCAGGCCGGCGAGCTGGCCGAAGCTCCAGTGGGTTGGCGCGATCGGCGCGTCAGAACCGGGCAGCATCAATGCCAAGCGCTCGGCATCGTCGCGGCTGGCCTCAACCCGGATCGCGGCGCTCTCGACCGTTCGCGTCCGGCTACGCTCGGTCCGTCCACGCACCGCGGCATAGAGGTCCGACAGGGACAGATAGCGCTCGTCTGCTGGCCGCGAGAACCACTCCGACGATACGCGGCCGACGCGCTCGCCGCGGGTTATATCTACCTTGTAGCCGTTGGCGTGGTTGCGAGCAGCATTGAAAACTTCGACTTGGGTCATGGGTCATCTCCACGACAGGCGCCGGAGGCCTCTCCTCCGTTCTTCAACCCGTCACGGCGAAGCCCGTCCGCCCTCTCACTCTAATGGGGGCGTTGCGGGGCGCTCCCCGCAGAAGGGGTCGACCGAGACCACGGGCTCGGGCGTAGGGGAAGGCTTTCCCCTCAAAAGCGTAACGCGGGAATTCAGGATATCAGGATCGGCGTATTTCAGCCCTTCCGGCCGTTTCAGCCGGGTTGGCTTGACGATTCAGTTCATCGCAAGACAATGCTTCCGGGCAGTCTGGAATGAGCCGTTGTCGGGGGTATCTGATTAGGAGACACTGCGACTCTTCGACGGAGGCGCTACAGATCGAGGCGCTACACAACGTATCTGGACTGCAGTCGCATAGACGAACCTATCCGACCACATATCGATCCAAAACAGCTTCAGCAACTAAAACGACTTCGCGATGTAAGAAATTATCGATCTCTGGTGCCGGATGTAGGTTGCGCGCGCTTCCTGACGGATCTTTCTGGGCCGCCATGAACGCCCCGCCCGCAGCCTTCGTGACCTGGGGCCGAAAGGCGCAAGTATTTTTACTACGCTCCGTCACGCCAGCGTGCGACTATCAACGAAGGCCGACGCGCTAAGTCGCCCGCGTTTGACGCGAGCTACGGGGCTCATCGAAAATATCGTTTCCTTCCGTCATTCCAGGTGTCAACATCTCGGCCATTTCGACCGTGACGTGTCGTGCGGCGGAGTGATGGAGAATACGAATGTCAGACGCAAAATTCCTTACCGCCGAGGAAGTGTCTGCACGGTACCGTGGCGAGGTCACAGTGGGCACGCTGCGGAATTGGCGCGCGATGCGAATCGGACCTGCATACGTCAAGATCGGCAAAGCCGTCTTATACCCGGTGGACGAACTTGACGCGTGGGATCGAAAAAATCTTGTGATTTGCAGTGCGTCGAAAGGACTGAACGTGAGCTAGCGTTGGTGCGGTTACGACCACGGAAAAACATCCACTACCGGCTCCACGTCCCAACATTTTTGGGTAGACTTAGTTTGCGTGGACATTTCACCTGCTTACAGAGTGGTCCGATTCCGCACATCAACCCGACCATATATCCATCTTCACTGCGGGTCACGCGCGATCATTTTCAATGCGGTGATCGAACTCGATGGACACTACCACGCCGCGGGCTTCCGACGATCTTATTCCAAGAAGCATGAGCAGCAAAAAGTCGAAGTATGCTTGCCGAATACCGGCGGCTGCGTGAGCACTCCATCATACCAGAGGTGGAGTGAATAAAGATCATGATCGCCGCGGCGCCCGAACATGCCGACGCGATCCAGGAGGCTTACGAATGCACTCCGACCTGCCAACTTGCTGCCCGGTGGATAGGAAAAACGCGAATGTAAACGCTAGCTACGCGAGACGATCTGCGAGCAGCGAAGCCCCTTCCCTCCTTCGTAGATGCGTCGGTTCTCGGCCCCTGCCGGTCTCGACAGCTCGTGCACGCCTCAGCAAGCACGTTATGATGCGATCGAGTCAGAAGAGCAATGGGCGAAACCAGATTCTTAATGTAGAGTCGCTCACGATCGGAGAGGGGGGGTGCAAGATTCGTGGCGATAACAATAGAAAAAGTTGGTGACGGAATTATCAAGACAGCATCGTTGATCGGGTGCGGAATCTGTAGTTGCAGATCGCACCGCAGTGCTCCGTTTAATAGAGCTAGTGCGCTGACGTGACTAGCCTCGCTGTTCGGTTGATGGAGATCGATGACACACAGCTCGAGGAGTTCATCGAACTGTGGGTGGAGCGTCGCTCTCAGCAATATGATCGGGTCGAAAGAATCGGCGCGGCGAATGACAAGGGCCGCGACGTGATCGGCTTTCTGACCCGCGCCCGGCATGAAGGAGCTTGGCATCTCTTTCAATGCAAGCGGAAGACGCGAGGCGGTAAGCTTGGCAAGTCCGAGGGGCTCGCCGAGCTCGGCAAGGTGTTTTTCCATCATTGTCGGGGCGCCTACAAAAGCCTGCCTGAAAAATATGTGTTCGTCGCGCCGCGCGGCATCGTCGGCTCGTTGATGGACTTGATCAACAACCCCTCGACGCTGAAAGCCGCGCTGATCGATGGGTGGGACGAGCACTGCTCCGGGAGCATAACCCGGCGAGAAACGGTTGCGTTGACACCGGAGATCAGGGCCGCGATCGATGGCTTCGATTTCTCGCGCGTCGAGCATCTGACGGCACCGATGCTCGTAAAGGACCAGGCAGCGGGGCCAGCCTTGTCCAAGGTGCTTGGGTTGATGCCAGACGAGGCACCCGCCGGCGAAGCGCCACAGGCCATTCAGCCGGAGGAGGCGCAGTACGTCGAGCAGCTCCGTCACGTCTATGGAGAGGCCAGCAGCGGCGCCTTCATGTCGGCCGACGACGTCCTGGCGCATGCGGATCACGGCGAGCATTTTCGCGATCAACGCACGCGCTTTTTCGAGGCGGCCTCGTTCAAGCGGTTTCACCGGGACAATACTGCTCCGGGCGCGCTTGTGACGTTTGAGGACGACGTCTATCACGGCGTCATCGAGGTCCACCGCGATCGACACGAGACGCTTCTCCGACGCGTCGACGCGGTCATGAAGCACGCATCGATCCTGCCGGCGAGCTTGATCGGCCGTACAGTGCGCATCCCCGTAAAACAGGGGATTTGCCATCATCTCGCGAATGAAGGACGGCTGAAATGGGCGCCGTAGGCGAGCGCGAGTTCGGAGGATTGTTCAACTCTCCTCTCGAGGCCGGCATCAGGGCCGTCGTCGTACTGGAGCATTTGCGGCCGGAGACGTTGGACCTAGCCGAAATGGTCCTGTTCGATCATGTCGTCGTGCATACCGCCGATCTTGGCGGCCCGCCAAGCCTACATCCCGAGGTTCCTGGTCGGAAGGGCGAGCTTTTGGTTCGTCGGCGATTGGTCGAGTCAAGCTTGCAGCTTATGCAGCGATGTCATCTCGTTGACCAGGAGGGTGCCGAGGAAGGCATTGTTTATCGCGCTTCCGAAGAGGCCGCAGCCTATGTCGAGCTGCTCGAAACGGACTACTCCGTGCAGATGAAGGCTTGTGCGCGCTGGCTAGCCGAGCAGGTAAAAGCCCACAGCAAGACGCAGTTCAAGCGGTTGGTGCGGGAGCGGATCGGTGATTGGACCGATGCCTTCCAGACAGGTTCGATATGAGCTTAACGGATCCAGCGCGCTTCCTCCTTCGCCGGCTTACGATTACCGGCCCCGGAAAAAAGCCCGTCACCCTCATGTTCGAGGAACGCATCAATGTCGTTTGGGGCGCCTCCAACAGCGGCAAATCCTATATCGTCAAGGCGCTCGACTTCATGTCGGGCGCCAAGATGCCCCTTCCGCCTATCACCGAAGCTCAGGGCTACGACAAATGCTGGCTTGAGCTTAAGCTTCCTGTGAGCGGCACGGTGACGCTAGAGCGGGCGATGAAGGGCGGAGACTTCGGCCTTCACATCGGTTCGATAGATCCGGAATCGGCTGGTCGGGCTGCTCGGACGCTGTCCTGGGATCATCGCGGAAAGGGCGAGAGCCTGTCGGGTTTTTTGCTTGGCGAACTCGGAGTCGGCGCGAAGGAAATCGCTCGCACGCTAACGGGCGACAAGAGCGCTTTCACATTCCGGCACTACGCTGCGTTCGTTTACACCGAAGAAACGAACATGATGGGGGAGTGGAGCCCCATCCGAATTTCAGACCGCAGCGGCGAGACATTCGACAAGAATGTTTTGAAATTTATCCTGACTGGGGTCGATGATTCCGCGATCGTCACTACACAAAACGCAGATTCCCAGCGAACTGCAAATTCGGGCAAGGTCGAGATCATCGACGAAATGATAGCGGCCGCGCAACAGGAGTGGGAACGGGACTATCCCGGCGACCCGGACCTGAACGACCAGGCAGAAAAACAAACCGCGTCGATCCGAGACCTTCAGCAGACGATGTCGGATCGGCAATCGCTTTTGGATGAGCTCCGTCTGGATCGGCGGTCGAAAATGGAATCCCTCAGAGACGCCCAGGAGCGTCGGACGGAAATCACGCTCTCGCTGGAACGATTTGCTCTGCTCAAGAGTGTTTACGAAAGCGATCTGCAGCGGCTGGCCGCGCTCGAGGAAGGCGGTGCGGCGTTGCTAGCGGGCGCGCGTAGGCCCTGCCCGCTCTGTGGCGCGGATCCATCGCATCAGTTGCATGCGCATGGCATTGACGAGGTCGAGATAACTCAGAGAGCGGTTCGGGCCGAGATGGCGAAGATCGGGTCGGAGCGGGCCGACCTTGCGAAGGCAACGCGCTCTCTGGAGGCCGAACAGGAAGGATTGCTAAAACGCGCCGAGCGGCTTTCAGGCGATATCGAGGACATCGATCGAAAGCTCGATGAGGTAAAGCCGCTGGAAGTTGCAACGCGCCGAACCTACGAGGAGCTTGACACCGCTCGCTTCATGACGAGGCAGGGCCTCGCCCTCAGACAGCGCATCGATGAGCTGCATCGCCGGAAGGCGCAACTCGAGGCGTTCAAGCCCAAATCGCTGCCACGCGGCAGCGTGACGGCGGGGATCGACGGCGTGACAGGCCATGAGTTTGCGACCACTGTGCAGACCGTGCTTCATGCTTGGAAGTTCCCGGGCCTGCCGACCGTCTCGTTTGACGATAAAACGCACGATATTCTCATCGACGGAAAAAGCCGTCGTGCAAATGGCAAAGGCGTAAGGGCGTTGATGAATGCCGCATTCAAAATCGGTGTCCTGCTGTACTGCCGGCAGAAGAAGCTTCCGCATCCAGGTATCGTGGTTCTCGACAGCCCTTTGCTGAGTTATCGCGATCCGCTGACCTCGAGACATGGTGAGCTGGATGCTGACGAGGAGGAAGTGAAGGACAGCGGGCTCAAGGAACACTTCTATCGGTTCCTGGTCGAGAAAAACGATCAAGCTCAGTTCGTGATCATAGAAAACGATGTTCCTCCGATCGCACTCGGGGACGGATCGATGGTGACGTCGTTTGCCGGTTCGCAAGGCACCGGTGGCCGGCGGGGGTTGTATTAGGATAACGAGCCGGTGAGACATCACGCCGGCAGAAGTTTGGGGAGTCTTGGTCTCGATCATCCGCGCTTGGTGGGAGCATCTCGCTCCAAAGCCGATGCATCGCCGGTTTCGCGAAGTCGAGACGTTGCTGCGGCAATGGTGTCGTTCGGAATATGGTGCACGATGGCTCACCATGGCGATGCAGGAGCACGGACTGATCCGGGTCAAATCGGGCCAGTTCATTCCGGCTGTCCATTTCGTCGCTCTCGGCGACAGACCGGTTTTCATTGCGCCACAGTCCAAGGTCAGGCCAGGGCACAGAATGGTGGGGCCCGATCAGTTTCGATCGGGTCATACCCTTGAGGAAGGCGAACTCGCATTGCGGCCGGAAATTCGGTTCGATGTCGTTGAGGATTATGCCCTTCTTGCTGCAGCTGCGCGTGGAGACACATCTACGCACATCGCAGGCGTCAAGGATCCAAGCCAGGTCTTTTCGGCGCCGGCGCGCCATCTGCTGGCTCCCTATGCGTTTCCGAAGAAGGCTTACGTGCTTTATCAGCACATTTTCGGTGCGGGACCGTCATATCCTGACGATGGGTTTTTCTATGTCGGCGTCACCACTCGAAGCTGGCAAAAGCGGTGGGCTGAACATCGGCGGGCAATCGAAACCGGCAGCCCCTTGCTGTTCCATCGCAAGCTGCGGGAAGAGATGGGTGCAGGCCGGGTGACCTACATCCACCATAAGGTCATGGCTGTCACCGACGACATCGAACGGCTCTACGCGACAGAGGAATGGCTCGTGGACGGGCACTGGCACGATGAGCGGCGCCTGAACATGATCCCCGGCGGAAAATCTGGGCTGCGGTATCTTCGCGAGCACGGCATGTTGGCTGAGCGGGTGGTGCCGATGCCCGACGAGCGTGATCGCCTGGTCGAGGCTTGGCTGCGCGAGCATCCGCGGAAGGGCCTGCCCGCCCCCTGGGTTTCGGAGAGATGGAAGGACGATGCGTGGGCGGTGGCGCAGATTTGTGGCCGAGATGACCGCCTATCCGTCGAGCAGGTCCGCGCGATTCGGGAACTGTCGAGGATCCATTCGGCAGATGTCATCGCCGAACGCATCGGCGCACGGAATAGAGACCAGGTACAGCGGGTGATCGATGGAGAGACCTACACGCGCGTGACTTAAACGACGAAGGTCGTCCAGCATTCATTGAACGCCGCGCTCACGTTGGTGTGCAAACAAAATGCGGGCCGCTGCGCCTTGGTCAGAGAGGGCGATGCCAATCCGCGCAACCGGCCAGTCTTGTGAACTCCGCAGTGGGATGAACATGCACCTGGCGGATGAATTCGCTCGGAAGCGGCCGCTTGATGTTGTCTTCAACATGGCTCGAACGTGGGCTTGGTGTGCCTCTGGCGATGACGAACCTCTGACCTATATTCATCGCCAAACGTAATCCGCGGTCCCCGCCACACCATGCGATCGGGATCTCCGCTTCCACGATTGCCGGCTTCCCAATCGCGGCAATGATCGGACCCATTTCCGGATCGCAGTCATGAGAGTTATAGACGGCCTCGCCGCCCCAGAACCGGAGGAGATCGCCGATACCGCTTTCTCCCGCGATGCCGGGCCTGAAAAAGCAGAACCACAACATGCCAGCACGATATTTTTCGGCGGCCTGATTGGTCCTCGTGAGGCGATCACCGTGGCTGGCGGAAAGCAGTCCCGTCCGGACTGCAGCCCCAATTCGGCGCGACACAAAACCAATGTCGAGCACTGTCATTCCGTTGTTCTTGATGTCCTCGACCTCGTGAGCGGCGAGTCGAGTGCAGTGCCAGCCGACGACGCTACAGGGCTGCAGTGCATCAACCACGCTGTAGACCGCCGCATCGTAACGGTTACTCAACGGGCCGGCCTCGTGTGAGCGCAGTGTGTCGTGATGTTCGGATAGAACAGCGATAAGATCAGAGGGCCATGTATCGGATCGATCGAGGTTAATGATCTCGCGGCTAACCGCCTCCAATCCCCGGCCCCAACAGAATCGACTATTCAAATAATGGCAACAAAATCAATGCGATATGGCCTAAAGTAGTCTGATGCACAACCGACCGTCTCGCGATCCCGGCCGCGGCGCGCTCGCAAGGCGCCTTGCGCCCTGCTCGCGCCTGCCGGGCAGGGATGCTCGGCGGCAGTTGCGCCGCGCCGCCCGCCCTGCGGGCCGGAAGGGGTCTTCGGGAAGGAGACGAAGAAGGCCGGCCGAGCGGCGGCCAGACCCCTCAATGGAGCATTGCCATGGAACTGAGATTCGTCGATCCGCGCGCGCTGAAGGAAAACCCCGACAAGGCGCGCCACTCCAAGTCCAATCCCCAGGCTGATGCGTTGCTGCTCGCCACGATCAAGGCAGTCGGCATCGTTCAGCCGCCTGTGGTGGCTCCCGAAACCAACGGCGGCAACAGCTACGTGATCGACGCCGGGCACCGGCGCGTCAAACAGGCCATCGCGGCGGATCTTGAGGAGATTGCGGTCCTGGTCGTTGACCGTGCTGAAGATGGCGGCGCCATGCGGTCGCTCGCCGAGACGTTAGCGCATGAGCCGCTCAATCCGGTCGACCAGTGGCGTGCTATTGAACGGCTCGTCGCTCTCGGCTGGAGCGAGGAGGCGATCGGCGTCGCGCTGGCGCAGCCTGTTCAAGAAGCTGCGCCTGCTGGCCAACGTGCTGCCGGCGATGCTGGACCAGATGGCCAAGGGCGATATGCCGGACGAACGCCAGCTTCGGACCATCGCGTCGGCCTCGCTTGAAGATCGAAAGGAGGTCTGGAAGAAACACAGGCCGGGCAAGGCCAATCCCCAGGTCTCCTGGTGGAGCGCCGCGCAGGCGCTGACCAAGAGGCGGATGTACGCGCGCGATGCAAGCTTCGGCGAAGACCTCGCCCAGGCTTATGGCATTCTCTGGCAAGAGGATCTGTTCGCCCCGGCCGACGAGGACAGCCGCTATACGATCGATGTTGAGGCCTATCTCGGCGCACAGCACGAGTGGATGGCGAGCCATTTGCCCAAGCGCGGTGCCATTGTCGAAGTCAACGAATATGGCCAGCCGAAGCTGCCGCCGAAGTCCGACCGCGTCTATGGAAAGCCCGGGAAATCCGACCACACCGCGATGTATCTTGATCGCGATGGCAAGGTGCAGTCCGTCTGCTACCGCGTGCCGGCTGCAGCCAAGAAGAAAGCCGGCAACGACGAACCCGCTTTGGAGGACGGCCCGATCGAGGCGCCGAAGACGCGTCCCGAGGTGACGCGCAAGGGCATGGAAATGATCGGCGATCTTCGGACCGATGCGTTGCATGAAGCGCTCGCGCGCGCTCCGATCGAGGACGACATGCTGCTTGCGCTGCTTGTGCTCGCCTTCGCCGGGCAGAATGTCAGCATCGCCTCCGGTAATGCCGATGGCTTCGCTCGGCTCGCACGACATGCCGCCCACTTGATCGACAAGGATGGCAAGCTCGCCTTCGAGCGTGAGAGCTTGCAGCAGGCGGCTCGGACCGTGCTGATGGACGTACTCTCTTGCCGCGAGAACCGGTCGGACAGTGGCCTCGTGGCACGGGTCGCTGGCGATGCGGTCGGCGCCGACAACTTCCTGCCGAATATGGGCACGGAGGACTTCCTGTCGTGCTTACCCCGAACAGCGCTCGAGGCGGCCTGCAAGGATACGCCCGTGCTACCGCGGACGCGGGTGAAGGACACGCGCGCCGAACTCGTCAAGCATTTCTCGGACGGGCGCTTCGTGCATCAGGCGGCCCGCTTCGCCCCCTCGCCTGACGAGGTCGCAGCTTGGGTCGAGCGCTATTCCTCGACCGACCCGGACGAACTCGACGAGACATCTGATGCATCTGACGATCGTGACGGCATGGCCACCGCCGTAGCGGAGAATCTCGCCGCCGATGACGGCTTCGAGGAATCTACCGACTCCTATGCCGTCGCGGCCGAATAGCCCCTGCCCTCTCCTTTTCCGAACGTCTACGCCGTCGGCTCCGGCCGGCGGGCGGTTCTGTTCCCCAACCCTCACAGGAGGACGTCATGTCAGCACAAACCATCTACGATACCGTGCCGCTCGGCTCTCTCGTCCGCTATTTCGATGGCACGCCGCGGCCACCCGAGCGCTTCAAGAGGAAACTCGCGGCCTGGAAGAACAACAACAATGGCGGTCGCCTCGTGCGCAAGCGTGCGCCACAAACCGTCGGCACGCATACGACGCCGGCGAGCCTCACGCTGCACTAGCATTACAGTTGTTTTTTTAGTGGGTTTCTGAATCCATGGGCAACCATGATTCGAAGATCGTGGACGCAGGCAGCGTCGATTGAGGAGACGCTTGCGTTGTGGGCGGCGTCGCTTCGGGAGAT
>NZ_JBVAPG010000132.1:0-22245 GCF_055413685.1 Bradyrhizobium sp. LeoA1Lang
TGACCACATGCCCACAGCAACTGCAGCAGACAGCGTCTCTGGCTGCGTGATAGAAAGGGATCAGGAGCGGTCAGTTTCCAACTAACAAACCGGTTCAAGCGGTCCCGCTCCGCGGGTCCATTTCACAACGCAAAGCCGGAACACTTCGGCTCAGGCCGGCCCACTCGGGGCCGGCCTGAGTTCAAGTTCTCAAGCCCCGACCTTCCTGGCGGCAGGAACCGTCCATGTGCCGTTGATGATGGAGGGGTCCGTTTCCTCAGGCCAGTACATGCGGAGCATGAGTATGAAATCTCCCTCAGGGGCGGGAAGCCAGTTTGACTCCTTGTCTTTGCCCGGGGAGTCCTTTTGAATGTAGAGCTCGACCGAGCCGTCCGCGTTTTCCTTCAGGTCTTCACGAGCGCTGATCGAGTAGCGGTTGATCGGATTCTTCACGAAGAAGTAGCTGCTATCGTACATCGTGAGCGACCAGAATCCCTCCACAGGAGGCAGGTGGCCTTTGGGAAACCGCATGACGTACTTGTTCGCACCGTTGTACTTCTGATCATTCGCATCCTTTTGCGAAACCGGGTACACCGCATCCTGCGGACGATTGGCGCCGAGTCCGATCGCGGTCACCAGGGCTCGCATCGGATAGTCGGTGCCGTAGATTCCGGTTTTTGTTGTGAAGGCAAAGCCATTCTCATCCCTGATGGCTTTGTTGATCTTGAACTGAAGCATGATCCTGTCGAACGAGACCTCCGGTAAGCGCTTCAGGAAGTCCGCCTTGAGCTTGCTCTCATCAAAATCCTGTCCGGGGACGATTCCGATTCGGGCAAATTTGGCGAGCTGAGGCGCGTCTGCTTCTGATGGCGGATTGGTCTTCATAAGCTCGCACAGCAGCTTGAAATACGACGCCGCGTCCATGCGATTGACCTGCTCGCGGACCGCGGTCTTCATGTCGACCGACGGATCGACCTTTCCTGGAGGTGGCGTGTACGGCTTGCCGTAAGCACTGAGCGGTACGAGTTTGCACTCATCCTGCAGCTTGTGGACGGCGGCGTAATCCTCCGGCGTGCCGGTGCAATAGATGCGGCCAAGCAGCCACACGATATTGGTAGGCGATTTGTACTCCTTCACGCCGGCCGGCAGCGTGCCCTTCCACCCGGGTCCGGTGATCGCGTAAGTCTGCGCCCCGGTTCCGGTGGTGCGCTTCCCTGGGACTTGAAACACCGTCGTCCAGCCGTCCAGCATCGGCATCAGGAAATAGCGCCCCTTCATGTCCGGGATGCTGAGGACCCACGGTTCTTTCCCGACGTCGAAGAAGGAGGTTGTGTAGAGAGTGTCCGCGTTCGGCGCGGTGACATCCCTGAACGAGGCGTCCGGATACTGGCGCAGCTTGATGATATGGCCCATCGGCCCCCGCGTTCCGACGGGTTCGGCAACATTGGTGATGACCCGGCGAGTCATCTCCATCGTCACCAACGGATAGCCGAAAATGTAGGCGTCGCTCGCGAGCCAGAAATTCTCCAAGCCTTGACCCACTCCGAGGAAAGAATCCTGGGCAAGGACTGATCGTGTTGCGGCCGCTCCTGCCAGCAGCCCCATTCCACCAAACGCAAGGGATCGACGGGTGATGTTCATCGTTTATCTCCTTCTTGAAACAAATACAAAGGACGGCTGATGACTTCAGATGTGGCTCTCATGCCATGAGGCTGACAGCGACTGACCAAATGACGAGGCGGTCGGGATGAATTGCGCGGGCGGCAGCTACGATGCCGCCAGTCAGCGCAGCTCAATAGCAAGGCGGATAAGGATAGTATCCGCACCGGGGCGCGTAGTACGGATAGGCCGCGGCTCCGGCCACAGCGGCCGCTCCCGCAAAGGCCGCGCCTCGGTAGAAAGCACCGCGCCAGGCCGTTCGGCGGGCGACGCCCGCAAAGGACAGCGGAGTGAACGGTCGGCCAATGATGTCGATAAAAACCGATGCCGGTCCATCAGCTCCCACAAGATCGCCTTCGAGAATATCGACATCGAAAGTCAGCTTGTCGTCCTCAAGCTTGGGCGATTTCAGCACGACAACGGCGTCGATCACCGACGATCCGTCTTTCTTGAAACCGGAAACCGTAGCGTTCGGTGGATCTTTGGCGAAGTTGTCGCTGCCGTTGCCCCAATCCTCAACAATTCGCGTCGTGAGATCGTGACCGGCGGCCCGAACAGGTCGATCGGCAAACACGATGGCATTCGGCGAAATTCCCGTCAGCACAAGCTTGCCGTCCTTCAAGCTCGCACCGCGCGAATTGAGGACGAAGAGGGACGGCACGACTTCCGGCTTTGCCTGGCCTATGGATTTCTCAAGCGGAATATGCGGCTTGCGTTCGGGTGCCGTTTGAGCAGAAAGTTCTTGGGGGCAGACCAGCAATCCGCCGGCGCAAAATGCGACTAAAGCAGCACGAAGTGTCACGGCTATTCTCTCCCTGGAAAGAGGACTATTTTCCTTTCGGCCGGCTCCTATGGCGTTCAAAAATCGTCCGGCGCATCTTCTTCTGCGCTTTCAACAAAATGGCTCCGCAGGAGCCGGGCAATTGGCAAGCAGCTTGGCTAAGCATTTCGCGCCAATTCAGATCGCAAGTCTTGCCATTTCGCGCCAATCGGCCGGATCAGTTCAGCAGTCAATCGGACAAGTTCTTCTGCGATTGGCGTGCCGCTCCTGCTTACGGGCAAGTTGCTGCTGTCTGTAAACAACGGGTTGAACTTTCATCAAACGCACGAAGGTGCGGCTGAAGCTGCTTGCATTCGTATAGCCGAGGAATCTCGCGATATCGGACAGGCGCATGCTTGAGTCCACGAGCAAGCGGCACGCGATGTTCAAGCGAACTTCCGCAAGCATTGCGCTGTGGCTTGTGCCCATGCGACCGAGATGACGCTGCAAGGTGCGCGTGCTGATTTTGCAGGCGCGAGCTGTGCCATCGAGAGTTGCGTCACCGTGTCGCAGCGACGCGATAATGGCCGCGCGGACCGCCCGAGATGAAGGCAAACGGACAGCTCTCATCGGTTTGTGTGAGGCGTGAAGCCCACGTTCTCTCTAGAGAGAACCGATGCTCCGAGCCTACACGTATTCTCAGGACCAATCTGGCCATCAGCCGCCAAAATGTTCGTCAAGTGGAATTATCTGTTGCTCGCAGTGCATGGCACGACCTGACAATCGATAAGGCAAGACAGTTGCCGGCCTGCTAGAGCGTTTTCGAGCGAAGTGGATACCGGTTCGCGTGAAGAAAACGCGTCAAAATAAGAATCTA
Source organism: Bradyrhizobium sp. LeoA1Lang (assembly GCF_055413685.1). Taxonomy (NCBI): domain Bacteria; kingdom Pseudomonadati; phylum Pseudomonadota; class Alphaproteobacteria; order Hyphomicrobiales; family Nitrobacteraceae; genus Bradyrhizobium; species Bradyrhizobium sp. LeoA1Lang. The sequence goes on from NZ_JBVAPG010000132.1 coordinate 3,276, forward strand.
GAGCTTCGGTTCTGATGCAATCAGAACCGAAAATGCTCTAGTCTGCCACCGCGGCAGACTTCTTGGGCAGGTAGTGATGACCGTTATTCCATTGACCCGTTGCCAATTTCTCGTGCCATTTGCTGATATCCATTCAGAAATCGGCGGACCCACCGCGGCGCTTCTCGCCAAATTCCGGCTTCCTACCTCTTTGGAGGGAAAAGCGGATCACTACGTGCCACTGCTGCCGGCCGTTCGCTTTGCGGCGGCTGCCCAGGAAAAGCAGGGGCTGTCGGAGATCGCCTTTCGCGCAGCTCAGAGGCTCTCATTCGATCATCTGAGCGATGCCATGCGAGTTCGAATCCGGCATTCGCCAACTCTGCTGGTTGCTCTTCAGCAGATGTGCAAGTGGGCGCCGGTCGAAGATACAAATCTGCGTCTATGGCTGGAGCCGAACGAGCAAAGCGTGAAAATTTGCAGCAAGCTCATTGGAACGGAAGGTATTTCCCATCTTGAGATGTCCCAATGGCTTCAGAACATATTCGTCCTGCACATCGTCCGTCAGTTCGCGGGCGCGTGCTGGACTCCCAGAGTGATCGCGTTTGAAGCTGATTATGTGCCGAGCAAGGAAGTTCGATCGCATTGGCCGGATACACGCTTCATGTCAGGTCAGAAAGCCTCATGGATCGAAGTGCCGCTGCAGTTCTTGAGCTATCCCAATCGCGCAGATGTTGTCCGGTCTAATTTGCACGAGACAGAGCGGCAGCCTTTCAGCAACGACGTCGTCAGCATTCTCAAGTTGACTTTACCATCGTATCTTGATGAAGGAGGCCCGGCGATAGTGCAGGCTGCCGAGATGGTTGGACTAAGCGTCAGGAGTCTGCAGCGGAAGCTCGCGCTGGCCGGGCTGACATACTCGGGCCTGCTTGAGCAGGTCCGCTTCAACAATGCGATGCAGCTTCTAAGCGATACCGAGAACAAGATCATCGACGTAGCATTCTCATCGGGCTATGCAGACCCTGCCCACTTTGCTCGCGCTTTCCGACGGATTTCCGGATTCACCCCGCGAGAGTTTCGGGAAAGGTCGAGGAGCGGACAGGCTGAGATCGACCTTCGCGCCTGCCAACTTGATGAAGGTCGTCTCTAGAGAAGATTTACGCCTTGGATGCTCCTCAATGCAGCGGCACAGAATTTTCAGCTTTCAGCCTGATCTTGAAAGCTGGACTGCACGCGACATTGATCCTCTCCGCTGGAACAGCCTTTGGCGCAAATGATGATGACGGCGCCATCAGCGCGTCGATACCGGCGATCTATCTTGATCTGAGAACAATCTACGCGCAGGTGCCGGCAGGATCGCTCGCATTCGGCTTTGGACGTCCAACTCTATTCAATGCGTTGCAAACGCTCGCAACACCGAACCGCGCGGCGTTTCCGACCGGCCTGCCAGCAGCAAAATCGCTCAACGTGGATTTTCCGTTGACGGTCGATGTCACGGACAGCGTCTCGCTATACGGAGGCGTCTCCGGCAGTTCGACGGAGTTCGGAGGCACTGGGTGGTCATCCTTTCAAGTCACAAGCTGGAACATCGGCTTCCAGGCGGATCTCTACCAGCAGAATGGCGGGACCTTTCCTACCGTGACGCTGCAATCGACCATCACACAATCGATCCCCAATGGTCCGCTGACCACAACCTCTTTCAACAACATTCTCGAATTCGATTATGCACTTGATTCCGATGAAACCAGAGCCATCCTCGCCGGCTTCCAGGACACACGCACTGACGTCGGCACTCCGCTCGTGAAGATTAACCCGAACACGATCGCCTATGTCGGCGGCTACTATCAATGGTCCAATAATTGGAAATTCACTGGCCGCGTGGGCGTGCAGTCCTTCAAAGGGGCGCAGCTTCTAACCCTTGCGCCCATTCAGCCCTTCACACAACCGATCGTTCGGCTCGATCTCGATCGCATGGACGATAACGACAATCGGCTGTTTGGCCTCACAGCCGAAATCATGTGGGTGCCGAAGCCCGCCTATCAACTGACGGTCAGAACGCCCCTGTACGCAGTCCGCAATTAGCCGGCGCTCCTGGCGCGAGCCGACAAGCACCAAAACGACACTGTGTCTGCTGCTTTTTCAATCCACGAGCGCCATTAATCCTTCATTCCGGTGATCGAGGTGCTGACCGCTCGTGGATCGCGGAGGGGCCAGCGGCCGCAATCGACCTGGGCCAGGAAATCGCCGACGATCCGGTTGTACTCCTCCGGCTCCTCGATGTTGATCGCATGCCCCGAATTCGGCATCACCGCGAGCGCGGCCGAAGGAATGCTCTGCTTCATGAGAATGCCCGGCAGCAGGCACGGCCAATCCTCATCGCCCGTGATGATCAACGTCGGCACGGTGATGCGCTTCATCTCCTCGATCAGCGAATAAAGCGAAGGCCTCTCCTTCTGTACGCCTTGCTGCGTGTTGGCCGATCCGACCGCCGAATGTTCGGCCAGCATGGCCTTGAACTCGGCGTGACCGCGCGGGTCCTTGTTCTGATATTGCACGCGTGTCGGCCCGTAGGCATAGCGCTCGGCGAACGCCGGCATGCCCTCGGCCCGGATCATGTCGGCGATCACGTCGGCTTCAGCGCGGAACGTCTCGCGCTTGTCGGGCTCGGCGCCGTAGCCGCAGCCGCCGATGCAAAGTGACAGCGCCCGCTCGGGGTGACGCAGGCCGAAATGCAGGGTCGCGAAGCCGCCCATCGACAGGCCGACGATATGGGCCTGCCGCTCGCCGATATGATCGAGCACCGCGAGGATGTCGTCGGCCGCGCGTGCCTGCGAATAGGATGAGACCTGCTCCGGCACGTCGGACGGCGGGAAGCCGCGCGCGTTGAAGGCAATGCTGCGATAGCGCTTGCCGAAATGTCGCATCTGCAGCTCGTAGCTGCGCAGATCTCCGGCGAATTCATGGACGAAGATGACGGGACGGCCGGCTCCCGTTTCCTCGAAATAAAGGCGCACCCCGTCATCCGTCGTTGCATAGGGCATGTTGATCTCCCGCCGTTAGATCTTAAGGATGTGAAAAGTTAGCCGTCGCCGCGGGCTTGCTCCGCGGCAGGTAGGTGCCATGGCCCTTGGCCCCGACCAGGATGCCATCGTCGACCACCACGCGTCCGCGCACCATGGTCAGCACCGGCCAGCCCGTGACCTCGAGCCCCTCATAGGGCGTGTAATCCGCGCCATCATGGATAAGCTCGTGGCGGATCGTGACCTTGCGCTTCGGATCCCACAGCGCGATGTCGGCGTCCGATCCCACCGCGATCGTGCCCTTGCGCGGATAAAGGCCGTAGATTTTCGCGTGATTGGTCGCGCTGAACGCGACGAAATCGTTGAGGTCGATGCGGCCCTTCACGACGCCTTCCGAGAACAGGATCGGTAATCGTGTCGCCACGCCGGGAATGCCGTTCGGCACCCAGCGGAAACTGGTACGGCCCTTGGGCGCAAGCTTTCCCTTCGGGTCGTCATAGCGGAACGGGCAATGGTCGGACGAGAACACCGAGAACACCTTTTGCTGCAGGCCTTCCCAGCACGCCTGCTGGCTCGCGATGTCGCGTGGCGGCGGCGAGCACACATACTTGGCGCCTTCCATGTTGAGCTGTTCGAGATCGTTCTCGGTCAGAACCAGATATTGCGGGCAGGTCTCGCCCAACACGTTCAGTCCGCGTTGGCGGGCGCGGCGGATTTCCTCCATCGCTTCGCGGTTCGACACATGCACGATCATGATCGGCACGTCGACGAGCTCGGCCAGCGAGATCGCGCGATGCGTGGCCTCGCGCTCGACCGGAATTGGCCGCGAGGTCGCATGGAAGCGCGGCGCAATCTTGCCGGCGCGTTCCAGGCGGTCGGTGAGGAAGCGAATGGCGTCGAAATTTTCCGCGTGCACCATCAGCATGGCGCCCGTCTCGCGCGCGACCGACATGGTTTCGAGCAGTTCGCGGTCCGACAGCGCCAGCCCCTCATAGGTCATGAACACCTTGAGCGAGGTGTAGCCATCTTCCACCAGCGCCGGCAGCTCCTGGCCGAGCACCTGCTCGGTCGGGTCGGTGACGATGAGATGAAAGGCGACATCGACATGACATTCGCCGTCCGCCAGCGCGTGGTAGCGCCGCAGTGCCTCGCGCAGCGTCTGGCCTTTCTCCTGCAGGCAGAACGGCAGCACGGTGGTGTTGCCGCCGAACGCCGCCGAGCGCGTGCCACTGGCAAAGCCGTCGGCCATGACGATGCCGTCGCCGGATGGCTGGGCGAAATGAACGTGCTTGTCGATGCCGCCGGGCAGCACCAGGCGACCGGTGGCGTCAATGATCGTCTCCGCCGTGCCGAGATCGCGCCCCAAGGCCGCGATCTTGCCGCCCTGGATTCCGACGTCGCAGGCAAAGGTGTCGGCGGCGGTCGCAACGGTGCCGCCGCGGATGATGGTGTCGAACGGCATCAGTTGGACCCTCCTTCAGCGTCATGTCGCTTCCGATGCTCGATGACAGCGGCCAGCGGCTCCGCCAACCCAATGGTCGCCTTGGCATCGGGACGGCGGAACGTCCCGGTGACGGGCTTGCGCAGCTTCAGCACGGCGAGCGTCTCGGCCTGCCGCACCGCCGCGGCGATCGGATCGATCACCGGCACCGGAATGCGATGGCTGACCTTGGCAGCAAGGCCCGCCAGTGGCGCTCCGGAAAGAATGACGACATCGGCGCCATCCTGCTCGACGGCGCGGTTGGCGAGCGTCACCAGCATGTCTTCCTTCTCGGCCTGGACATCCGCAATGGAGCGGAAGCCGTCGTCGAGCGTCCGTATGCCGGCGCAACGCGCGCCGAGCCCATGCATGGCAACGCATTCCTGGTACCAGGGCGCGAGCGCGCGAGCGAACGTCACGATGGCAAATCGCTGACCGACCATGCAGGCGGTCAGCATCGCGGCTTCGGCCAGGCCCACGACTGGAATGTCAAACAGTTCGCGCGCCCCGAACAGGCCGGGATCGCCGAAGGCGGCAATGATCGCTGCATCGATACCGGTGCTGGCCTCGGCCAGCATTTCCAGCGCGATGGCGCCGCCGATCTGGGCCTCGGCACGGGTCGCGATGTAGGGCACGCCGCGTCTGGCCGTCATCGCCACCAGCTCGGTACCGGCCGAGGCCACTTGCGCGCCGGCCGCATGGAGCAGGTCGGTCACCGCTGTCGTTGTGTTGGGATTGAGCAGCAGGATCTTCACGGCGCGGCCTTTCTCGTGATGCCGCGCATGTTGGGCCGGGCTTTCGCCGGGCCGGCATCATCCGTCTCGCCATCCAGCGTGGTGGCCATGATCTCGCCGGTGCGGCGGACATGGTGGCCAAGCAGCCGTCCGGCGCGGTCGGCGTCACCGGCCTTGAGCGCGGCCAGAATGTCCTGATGCTCGCGCACCGATTCATCCCATCGACCATGGACCGACAGGGCAAAGAAGCGCGCGCGTTCCACCCGCGCCAGCAAAATATCGTGCGTGGCCTTCAACACCGCGTTGCGGGCGAAGTCGACGATGGCGCTGTGAATCTGCTGGTTGGTCTCGAAATATTCGCGCAGCTCGCCGCGCTCGTGGTGCCATTCGATGCGCTCCTGTAGCGCCTCCAGTCGCTCAACGTCGCGCTCCACCATCCGCGTCGCGGCGAGCTCGGCGGCGCAGCGCTCGATCCCGCTCACCGCCTCGAACAGTTCGGTCAACTCTTCGCGCCGGAACGGCGCGACGACGGCGCTGCGGTTGAGCCGCAGTTCGACCAGACCTTCGGCCGCCAATTGCTTCAGGGCCTCGCGGAGCGGCGTGCGCGAGATGCCGAGCGCCTCGGACAGATCGGCTTCGAGCAATTGCTCGCCGGGCTGAAGATCGCCGCGCACGATCAGCGTGCGAAGCCGCGTCGCGGCCTGCTCATGCAGGCCCGTTCGCGGCACGCGCAGCCGCCGCCGTTGCAGCGCCGTCACGCCGCGGCGTGACTTGGGCTGTTTCCTGGTCTTGGTCGTTTTTGTCTCAGTCACGGTCAGTCTTCGTTCCGGTGAAGAATCTCCGCACCTTCGAGTGTCCTGTGAAGCGCGTCAATAAAATTGGCTGTGGCCCTCGATCGGGATTTGAAACAGGCTGCCCCAGCCGCGAACGCGCGACGGATCGACGCCGGTTGCAGCCAGGCACGCCCACAGGGTCACCGCGATCGAATCGAACACCACGACACCAAGCTTCGCCTCGAGCTGCGCGGCGGCGCCCGCGCCCCGCATATTGGTGCAGACCACCGCGACCGCATCGCAGCCCTCGCGCGCGACCTCTTCGATCAGTGTCGCCACCTCGGTCTCCGGCACTTCCGCGAAGGAAAAATTATCCTGCAGCGAAAGATGGCGCTCGGCGACGCAATGCAGGCCTTCGGAAGCCCAGTTGGCGACGATCTTGTCCTGCACATCGCGGCGATAGGGCGTCACCAGCCCGATGCGCTCCGCCTTGCGGCGCCGGAACAGGTCACGGTAGGCGAGCACGGTGGTACAGGCCTTGATGCCGGTCGAGGCCGTGACGCGCTCGCACAGGCGTTCGTCGCGCTCGAAGCCGAGCCAGCTCGCCGAGGTTCCGTTCCAGGCAATGACGTCCACTTTCGCATGCGCCAGCAGCTCGGCGGAGCGCAGGATCTCGCTGTCGTCGAATTGGCGGAGCGCGGATTCGGACAGCGCGATTTCAGTCACTTTGAAGCGCGAGAAATGCGCCGAGACGTCAGCGATACCGGCCAGCATCGCATAGGTGATCGGCTCCAGCGCCGTGTTGGACGAAGGGGTCAGCATGCCGAGCCGGACCGGAGCAGTCATGTTGCAGCCTCAAAGATACGCAGCTATCGGCGCCGATCCGTCCTATCTAGACCGGCAATTTGCGGCTGTAGTCGATCAGCGTCGAGCAGATCAACAGCGCAACGCCGGCCGCGGCGAAGAACATCAGGGCCAGGAAGTAGGAGCCGGTGGCCTGCACGATCAGGCCGACGATCAGCGGCGTCATGATGCCCGCAATGTTGCCGCCGAGATTCATGCAGCCACCAAGAAAGCCCGATTTGTCGCGGCCCGCAAGCGCGGAAGGAATGGCCCAGTACATCCCGCACCAGCGCAGGAAGAACAGTGTGGAGGACAGCAGCACCACGACCGTCACCGGGTCACGCACATAGGCCACCAGGAAAATCGACACCGTCGCCATGATGGCGGCAATGCCGAACAAGGTACGGAATACCAGGTTCGGCGCACCACCGCGGCTGCGCCAGGTGTCGCCGATCCACCCGCCGACCAGTTCGCCGACGAAGCCCGCGAAGAAGATGATGAAGGATGCGCCGCCGAGCACCTTGATGTCGAAATTGTGCACCTTGAACAGATAGGTCGGCATCCACGTCAGCAAGCCATAGAAGGTGGTGTTGAAGAACATCCAGCCCAGGCACATGCACCAGACCGAACGGAAGCGGAAATAGGCCATCCAGCTTCCGCCGGAGGAGGGCGGCGTGGCGGCGTCTTCCAGCGCGTGCGCCTGTTCGAGGTAGCGGGCTTCGGCTTCATTGACCGAGGGGTGCTCGCGCGGTTCGTTGCGGATGTAGTACCAGGCCCACAGGCCGCACAGCATCGTGCCGACGCCGGCGATGACAAAGGCAGTGCGCCAGGAATCGAAGGCCGCGATCAGCCACGCGATCACGATCGAGCCGAGCGCGGCGCCGAGCGGCGCACCTCCGTCGAGCAGCGTCGCGCCACGCCCGCGCTCGTTCTGCGTCATCCAGATGGCGTTGAGCTTGCCGCCCGCCGGATAGATCGGCGCTTCCGATGCGCCCAGCCCAAGCCGGGTCAGCAGCAACACCCACCAGTTGGTAGCCACTGCCGCGATCGCCTGGAAGGCACCCCAGAAGATCGTCGCCAGGGCGATCACGATCCGCGGCTTGTAATGGTCGGCGAGCAGGCCGCCGGGAATCTGCATGGCGGCGTAGGTCCAGAAGAACGAGCTCAGGATCAGGCCCTGCATCGCCGGATCAATGTCGAACTCCTTGGAGATCAGCGGCATCGCCACCGAGAGCGAGGCGCGATCGATGTAGTTGATCGAGATCAGGAACAGCATCAGGAGGAAGATGTTCCAGCGCACACCGGTCGGTCTGACGGCGCCTGTCGCTCCGATGGCGGACACCTGCTCGCTCATTGCTCCCTCCCATGCCGGCAGACTTCCAGCGAGCGTCTCCATTGACGTTCATTCGTCCCCTGACGTGGCCAAGTCTGGTCCAGTCGAAGATGAGCGGCAACAACATTTTGTATGCTGCATGCAATATGGCATATCATACTGATATATATAATATTTCAATATCGTTGTTACCTGCGGTGCTGAAATTTTATCGCGGAGCTGATTACGAATTGGGCGGCCGGTGGGGCCTGACCAAATGAGATTGCGTATTTCAATTTTGCTGTATAGATTTGAATACAATTAAAAAATACATGAGATCGCTGAACCGGATGCTCTGACAACTTCCAAGGCAAGGCATGGAGATCAAGCAGAACTTCGTTGTATCGCAACCTTTCCCCACGGTGTGGACGTTCTTCCACGACGTTCCGAGCGTCGCCGCGTGCCTGCCTGGAGCAGAATATCTCGGTACGAAGGACGACGGCTCGATTAGTGGAAAGGTCTCCGCCAAAGTGGGCCCATTCCAGGCGAGCTTCGAAGGCGAAGCAAAGGTCAAATACGACGAAGAGGCAAAGAAGGTCGAGTTCGAGGGGAAGGGCGTCGACAGGAAAGGCGCCAGCCGCGGCAAAATGTCGATGCTGTGCACGCTTGTTCCTGAGGGAAGCGCCACTCGCGTTGACATCCTCGCCGACGTCCAGCTCTCCGGAACCATCGCTCAGTTTGGAAGAACCGGGCTCATCACCGAGATCGCCAATCAGCTTGTCCGTGAATTTGTGAGAAATGCCGAGACCGAACTCGGCGCCAGAAGCGCCGCGGCGGCAGCCGAAGCAGGTAGTCCTCAGGCGGATTCATTGACGAAGTCGGCCCCGCAATTCGCGCCTGGTTCGGGAGCGGTCAAGCCGCTCAACACCACCTCGCTGCTTCTTGCGGCTCTGAAAGGGTGGCTGAACTCGCTCTTCAAGAAGGCTGCGTAAGCCAATCAACGTAAGCAAAGGAATTCGCGCGATGAAGATCGTCGACCTGTCTCATCTGATGAATGTGCACACGCCCGGCTGGGTCGGATATGCCGGCAACAAGATGTACTACGCGCAAAATCTGCAGACGATCCACATCGTCGCCCAGCGGATCGATTCCGCGCTCCATGTCGGAACCCACATTGACGGTGCGATGCACGGCACGGATGGGATGGGCGACATGGCATCCTATCCGCTGGATTTCCTGGTCGGACCGGGCGCAGTCGTCGACGTGTCCAAGCACATGGAAGATTGGGCCGTCATCACTCCCGAAATGATCGAGAGTGCACCGGTTGAAGTAAAGGACGGCGACATCCTTATCATTCACACCGGCTGGCACCGCTATTGGGAAGGCAAGCCGCAGCAGGACCTGGTGAAGTATTTCTGCATGCATCCCGGAGGGAAGCAGGAGCTTCTCGACTGGATGCTGAAGAAGAAGATCAAATGGTTCGGGATCGACTGCGGTTCCGGCGATCACGCGATGAACACCACAATCCGGCGCATGCGGCCTGACCTCGCAAAGCAGTTCGAGGCCAAGGTCGGAATGAGCTGCGACGAGTTCTTCGGAAAGAATTCGTACACGCACAAGCGTTCGGGGCGAAAAGTCGTCGAAGACTATTTTCCGTTTCACTCGCAGGCATTCCAGGAAGGGCTCATTCACGCTGAGAACGTCGGCGGCGACATCGAGCTGATGCTGAACAAGCGCGCCGTCATCGGCGCGTTTCCATGGCGTTATGAGGGGCTCGAGGCCTGCCCTTGCAGGATTGTTTGCTTTCAGGACGTGGAGGAGAACGTCGAGGCCGTCGGCGACGTGGCGAAGGCGATCTTTGGGCCGCGCCAGATTCCGTCGGGCATGATGTCAGGTGGCCCGGACGGCCGTTGACCGGTTGCGCGACAAGTGAGGCCGCCGGACCGTGCCATGGCGGATCCATGCGTCCGGCGGATGCTTACTTTGAACGTCTTGCTTGCTGCGCGCGCTTCCGATGCGCGGCCTGTTTCGCCCGATTGCCGCACACCGCCATGCTGCACCACCTGCGCGCGCGGCTTCGGGTTCGATCGACGAACAAGAGCGTGCAGTCCGGCCCCTCGCACGCCTTCACGTAAGTGAAGTCTTCGGTGCAGACGAGGTCGGCCAGCGATCGCGCCAATGGGAGAAGCAGCGACTCCGGCGATTGCCAGCGCCGCTCGCGGCGCCAGACGAGGCCGGAAACCCCGCCATGGCCATGGTGCCGGTTGTTAGGCCGATCACGCACCACGACCTGGCCGAATTCGTCGTCGCGCCCCAGCATTTGATTGAGCGGTTCGAGTTGGCGCAGGGCGTTCTGCCCAATGGGCTTACCCATATGTTTGTAGACAAAGGGTTTGAACCAGTCCCGCAGCGCGCGCGCTTGCGCCGCGATGGCATCCAGCTCGCCGGGAAGGGCGCTCTTGCGAAAAGCGTTCAGCACCTCGTCCGGCACCAATCCGGCCTGTTTCAGCCACGCCAGAAGATCGTCTCCCGAGGCCAGCCACTCGACCTTGACATCCACCGGGACCGCAATGGAATTCAAGAAGTCCAGTCCCGGGTTATCGGCGATGAAGAAAGCTGGCGAGCGCTTGGTTGTCACAGGGGTCCCAGAGAAGCCGGCAATTATCGATAAGCCGGCAAGGCGAAATATAGCCGCTGGTACCTTGTCTGCAATAGCCTGCACAAACCCATTTAGATGCTCTTTGCACCTCGCGTGCTGCGGCGTTTCTGAGAATGAGCGGGCGTCGTTGCGGCAACGACGTCGCAGGAGACCAGGGCAGCTAATCTCTTCAGGCCTCGATGGATGTTGATCTTGACGAGCGGCGCAGACTGGCCTGTGACGTCGGACGCGCGGGCAATGCTCAGGCCGTTGAGCTTCACGAGGCGGATCACAATGGCTTGCGCGGGCTTCAGCCGGCCAAGCAAGTCGTCCATCGTGGCGGCACTTACCGCGGTCCCCTCGTGGTCCCCGATCGATATGTCTTCGTCGAGCGGGAGCGCGGCGAATCGAGACGCGTCACGTATGCGATCGATTCCCTTGTAGCGTGCAATCGCCCTGACCCAGGCCCCGAACGCTCTCGACGGAGCGTATGTGTGCCGTTTGGCATGGATCGCGAGAAGCGCATCCTGTCTTGCATCATCTGATACAGGATAGGGAAGCCGCCGTGCATAATAACGACGGAGCCAGACGTCTATTTCGCGGAGCAACTGCTCGTAGGCCCGGCTGTCACCATCCTGCGCGGCGACCATCAGGCGACCCCATCGCTCGGACCGGCTATCCCAATTCGTGGACTGCAATGCGTTCTGCTCGCTTCGCGACGAACGTCCTGCGACGTCAAAGGACAGGAGCTTCTCGGCTGAACTCCGGGCGCGCTGCGTCAAGGCGGATGCAGCGCAATCGGTTATTCTATCGTGGATGGTGTCCATTGGAGAGGCTCCTCTCGACGCAATCAAGAAACGCGCTGGTTTCGAACGGCTTTCTGAGAAGACCGTAGGCGCTGGCGGCGACCGCCCCGTCGTCCACATCAACAATCGAACGGCACCTGGACACGCCCAGGAGTAGTTCGGCTGTTTCCGGCTCTGCACATCGCGACGGTCAATCCCGCCGTGCGGCACGCGAAAATTTCCCTGACGATCGGCGTTCCCTGTAACCAAACCAGTTCACCCAACGAAAGATGGTCACGTGAGACCGGTCAAGGTGGGCCGGAACAGCCATATCAAGAAGAAGTGACATAACCGCCGACTGCGTAACAGACAAGTTACTACGCCTGAGAGGCGGGAACTTCATGTGGTCAAGTCAGCGCGGTTGGCATTCATCCGCAGCCGTTGTCAGGGAGACTCCAGCAGATGATCGACAAGACAGACGTCGCACGTCGCACTGTGCTTCGAGCAATTACCGCCGCTTCCGGTACCGCACTATCGCTCACGCTCTCGCAACGCGCCGCCGCCCAGCCTGTCGGCGAGGCCGCATCGGCCGCTTCCGATCAGTTTGAGACGGCGGAGATCGACATCGGCGACAACACCATTTTCATCAGGCGTTACGGTAAGGGATCCCCGCTGCTCATGGTGCATGGGTTTCCACGAACCAGCCTGATGTGGCGCTACGTAGCGCCGCAACTGGCGAGCAAGCACACGGTGATCTGCGTCGATCTGCGCGGCTATGGCCGCAGCGGCGTGCCCGCGTCCGCCGAGGATCACTACCCCTATTCAAAGCGAGCAATGGGGAACGAGCTTGTAGCGGTGATGGACAAGCTTGGGTTCTCGAAGTTCGATCTGGTCGGACACGACCGTGGCGGCCGCGTTTCCTATCGCCTCGCGCTCGATCATCCTGAAAGGGTGCGGCGTCTCGCGGTGTTTGACGTCATCCCGATCTCGGAGGGATGGGCCCGCGCCAATGCAAAGTTCGCCACGACGTACTGGCCCTGGATCCTTCTGTGCCAGAAGGAGCCGCTTCCGGAAAAGTATCTTCTGGGCGCACCCGGTGCGGTGTTCGACAATCCGTTTGGCCAGGGCTCCTTTGGTCCCGATATCAGGGCAGCGTACATCGAAACGTATCGCGATCCAGCTCGCGTGCACGCGATCTGCGAGGAGTATCGCGCGGCTGCATCCCTGGATATCGAGCATGACAAGAAGGACAGGGAAGACTCGCGGCGTATCACGTGCCCGATGCTGCATCTCTGGGCTGTCGGCGGACCGCTCGATACCTTCTACGGACAGGATGGTGGCCCATTGGGAATCTGGCGGAGGTGGGCCGACAATGTGCAGGGGCAGGCCATGAAAGGCGGCCACTTCTTTCCCGAAGAAAACCCCACGGACACAACCCAACTCCTGGACGCCTTTCTATCGGCTTGATGCGTCAAGGGCAGTCACGTGGGATTGAGCGGAATGAACTGGATCGACCACATCGGATGTAGTAACCGGTCAAGACGTTGTCATCAGGTTACTAGTCTCCAAGCAGGCGGGAACTTCTCCATGGCCAAGGTTCATTACCGGAAGGCGGACGTCGACGGGTTCAAGGTATTCTATCGGGAGGCCGGGCCGGCCGATGCGACAGCGCTGCTACTGCTTCACGGGTTCCCAACTTCCGGCCATATGTTCCGCGAATTGATCCCGGCGTTGTCGGATCGCTTTCGCGTCATAGCGCCGGACCTGCCTGGCTTCGGCCAATCCGACATGCCGCCTCGCGACAGGTTTTCATATACGTTTGACCGATTGGCCGAAGTGATCGAGCGCTTCACCGAAGTGATCGGTCTCACCCGCTTCGCAATCTATGTGTTCGATTACGGCGCACCGACCGGCTTTCGACTGGCTGCTCGCCGTCCCGAACGCATCACGGCAATCGTCTCGCAAAACGGCAACGCCTATGAGGAGGGGCTGAGCGAGGGGTGGAATCCGATCCAGGCCTACTGGCAGGATCCCTCGCAGGCTAATCGCAGCGCACTCCGATCCTTCCTCGTGCCTGAGGCGACGATCTGGCAATACACGCACGGCGTGTCCGATACCACCGCTGTGTCTCCGGACGGCTATTCGCTCGACAACTTCTATTTGGCCCGCCCTGGCGCCGACGAGGTCCAGCTCGACCTGTTTGGCGACTACAAGAGCAATGTCGCGCTCTACCCGGCTTTTCAGGAATACTTCCGCAAGCACAAGCCGCCGTTCCTGGCGGTATGGGGCAAGAACGATCCTTTCTTTCTGCCGCCGGGCGCGGAGGCGTTCAAGCGGGACATTCCGGGCGCGGAAGTCCGCTTCTTCGATACCGGGCACTTTGCACTTGAGACACACTGCGAGGAGATCGCCGCAGCGATCCGCGGTTTTCTTTCGCGTTTGAAGTGAGCCGATAGATCGGCCGCCGCCGTGTGGCGCGAACAGCCCTCTCCCGAGAGTCGATGCGCGAGACTTTCTCGAGAAATTTGGCGGGCTCCAGAGCTCGCAGGACGTCGCCGAACCAATCGTTCGCGATCCATCCTGATACACATCGTTGTGAACCAGGAAGCTGCAGGTACTCGTAACGACGGGCACTACCGCGCGTAAGGGATGTCATGTAGTCACTCAAGGAGAGAAGTGCTCCACATGAAGACACCTTTCAACGTCGCCGAAAAGGGAGACGGGTCTTACCGACCGCTGGCTATCCTGCGCTGGGTCATGGTTGTCATCTTCGTGTCGTTTGGCATGCAGAAATTCACATTGCAGTCCGCGCAGGGCATCGTTCAATTCATCAGCAATAGTCCATTCATTTCGTGGTTGTCGGTATTTGGTCTCCGGGGAGAAGCGTATTTCCTCGGCGTTGCCGAGCTTGGTATCGCAGTGCTGCTTGCGGCAGGCGCGTTCAGCCCGATCTTGTCAGCCATTAGTTCGCTATTGGGCGTGATCACGTTCGCCATCACCTGGTCATTCTTCTTCACGACGCCGGGTGTCGTTGTCTGGAGTTGGTCGAGCGACCCGATGGCCTGGAACTTGACCGGCGAGTTCATATTCAAGGATATCGTCCTGCTCTGCGTCTGCCTCGTGTTGTTCCTCGCCTCCTTGCCGCGATCTTTCATCCGATCGCGCAGCATGTGAATCAAAAGTCGCGACGACGCCGTAGGGTGGGCAAAGCGAAGCGTGCCCACCATCGCGAGCACAGCACTGGATGGTGGGCACGGCGCAAGTGCGCCTTTGCCCACCCTACAACCTCAAGCGGCAACCACTCGCTCGCGTCACAACACTCCCTGTGGTTATGGGTCCCGGCGTTCGCCGGGACGACACCGGCGCGAGGCGTGAGGGAATCGTAGGATGGGTAGAGCGAAGCGAAACTCATCATTCGAGCCGCTTGCTCCATCGCGATGGGTTTCGCTGCGCTCTACCCATCCTACGGCGCCATCGCATCACTTCGCAGCTTGCGCCGTCTCTCTCCCGAGCCGCCGCTGCAGCACCGACCAATACGTTGCGGGCAGGAAGCGTTGCAGCAGGTCCATCAAGCGCGCGTCGCTGCCGATCAGGATGCGCGGCCGGTTGTTCTCGACGCCTTCGATGATGGTGCGCGCGGCGGCAGTCGGTGTCGTCTTGGCAGCCGCATCGAACCATTCGATCGCCTGTGCGCGGCGCGCATTGTCTGATACGCCGGCGCCGGTGCGGGAATTGCGGACGATGTTGGTGGCGACGCCGCCCGGATGCACCACCGACAGCCGCACCGGGCTGCGTGCGGCGGCAAGCTCATGCCGCAGGCTTTCGGAGAAGCCGCGCACCGCAAATTTGGAGGCGCAATAGGCGGTCTGGCCGGGCGGTGCGACGATGCCGAAGATCGAGGAGACGTTGACGATATGCGCTTCGCGTTGCCGCGCAAGCTGCGGCAGGAACGCGCGCGTCACATGCACCGTGCCCCAGAAATTGATGTTGAACAGCCACTCCATCTGCGCCTGGTCGATCTCGTGGAACTGGCCGAGCAGGGTGACCCCGGCATTGTTGATGAGGATGTTGAGGGACGGATGCGCGCTGGTTGCGGCTTCCGCGAAGCCCGCGATTTGATTGGCCTCGCCGACATCGACGCGATGCACCGTGACTTTCGGCGCGCCTGTTTTCGCAATCTCGGCGGCCACCGCGGCAAGGCCGGCCTCGTCGCGGTCGGCCAGCGCGAGATCGGCGCCGCGTGCGGCAAGCTCGAGCGCGAGCGCCCGGCCGATGCCGCTGGCGGCGCCCGTGACAGCCACCGCGCTTCCGGAGATCGCAGTCATTGCTTTCGGCTCCCAGGGATGAGGGACCTATCTGTAGCACAGGGTTCCGCAAGTTTTTCGGGATTGGAACTGAACCAGTTCGGGGGGCAGGTTTTAACCTTCTTTACTTCACGAACGGAGGCGCCAATGGAACAAGCAAGGCCGCTTCGCGCAAGAGCGCTCGTCGTTGAAGACGACCCGATGCAGCGGCAGATGATCGGGCTCTTGCTGGAAGAGAGTGATTTCGATGTGATCGAATGCGCCAGCGCTGAAGCTGCGGAGGTGGTCTTGCAGCGCGACGGCGAGGACCTCGATCTGATGATGACCGATGTCGAGCTCGCCGGCTACAAGGACGGCGTTGAGCTCGCCCATATCGCCAAGCGCTGCAATCCCGCCCTCGGCGTCATCGTCACCTCGGGCAAGCCGCTTAGGCGGAAGCTGCCGGATGGCGCGAAATTCTGGTCGAAGCCATGGGCGCCGCTGGATGTGATCCGCGAGGCGGAGCGGATGGTGCTGGCGCGGGTTGGCGGGCGCTAGGGCATAATCCGATGCGCGTTGTGGGCTCCGATCGGGGGCGCAAAATCAAACGGCGGGCCGCAAGCCCGCCGGTTTGATCAACCCCGGTTTGAGCGCCCGGGCAGGGCGAGCGCGCGCCGCCGCCCGGGCTGAAAACAGTTACTTCTTGGCCTTCTTCTTCTTGGTGGCCTTCTTCGCCTTTTTCGCCTTCTTCGCTTTCTTAGCCATAGTATCCTCTCAGGGTTAAATGGATTGAAACGCGACACTGAGGCATGCTTGGCGGAGGGCCAACCTCGCAACATCCTCGGTTGAGAAGCTCAACAGATTCGCGGCGTGCTGCCGCGGGCTGTCACCTCACTGTCATCGTGTTATCCACAACTGTTACGCATTTTTACGCGATTTTTTTGCCGACCTGCCAAGCTCCACCCCGCGCCACACGCTCTCGGCGTCATCGAACGGCCGGGCGGGTAAGGTTAATGCTACGGAAATTCGATCTTCATTGTTTCAAAACCAAAGCACCGAGTAGGCGATCGAATTGAGATTCCGTTAAGCCAGACGACGGCATGTTGCCGGCCGAAACAGAGCCGTCACGGGCGGCCCGTTCACCTTTGGGTAGGGGCAGGATGCATATCCTGGATTTGCGGTGCTGAGTGTTCCGACGCTGTGGACGGTGTCTGTCACCAACTTCTTCGCGCTGGGCCTGGTCTGGGTCTATGTGCTGCGCTGCTATCCCAAATTCGAGGCGGCGCGGTTCTGGACCGCCGCCGCGTTTGCGGCAACCGCCGGCGCCGCGGCGTCGATGCTGCGCGGCGTGGTCGACTTCCGCTTGCTGCTGATCGGCTGCAATGCGCTTCTGATCTTCGCGTGCTGGTTCGTCGTGATGGGCGTCCAGCGGTTCTACAATATCCCGATCTCCTGGCGCGCCCCCGCGCTCGGCACCGGCCTGACCTGCATCGGCCTCGCCTATTTCCAGTTCGTGCAGGACGACATGCCGATGCGGATCGCCATCTATTCCCTGGGACAGATCGTCCCGGCAGCGATCACGTTGCATTTGGTGATGATGCGGCGCGAAGACCAGAATCCCGGCGCCCGGCTGGCCGCCATCTGCAGCGTCCTTCTCATCATCGCCTATGCCGCTCGCTCCGCCCTCGCGCTGCTGCAGGTCGGGGGCGATCTCTCGATCGTCGACTTCAACGGACTTCAGGCAGCCCTGATCCTGATCGTGATATTCCTGTCGATGGCCTGGAACTTCGGCTTCCTGCTGATGGCGATCGACCGGCTGCGCAACGAGGTCGCCGATCTCGCGCTGCTCGATGACCTCACCGGGGTCGGCAACCGCCGCCATCTGCTGCAGCGGCTGACCGAGGAATGCGCCCGCTCGGTGCGCAGCGGCGAGCCGTTTGCGCTGCTCGTGATCGACCTCGACGGCTTCAAGGGCATCAACGACACCCATGGCCATGCCGCCGGCGACGCCTGCCTGCAGCATTTCTCACTGATGGCGCAGACGAGGTTGCGGCCGGCCGACATGCTGGCACGCAGCGGCGGCGACGAGTTCTGCATCGTGCTGCCGTCGTCCACGTTGGGCGAGGGGGCGATGATCGCCCGCCGCGTGCTGGAGGTGTGCCGGGCCGATGCGGCCGAATGCTCGGGCAAGGAGATCCCGATCGCGGTGTCGATCGGGGTCGCGCAATGGACCATGGAGATCGGCGCCTATCCGGACCGGCTGATCGCCGCCGCCGACCGGGCGCTCTATGAAGCCAAGAAGCGTGGCCGCGACGGCTACGCGATCTCCGAGCCGGCCCCGTCGCTGGTGCCCGAGATCGCCGACATGCCTGACATCGCGCGGCGCAAAACGGCGTGAAGCCGCCTCACGGGGGCTGATGCATGAACCTTCGCCTGCTTGCGGCGGCGCTCTGCACCGCCGCGCTCGTCACTTCGGTCTTCGCGCAGACGCCTGACCTTGCGGCGATCGCGCGATCCTCGGGCGCACCCGAAATCCCCGGTCTGAAGATGGTGTGGCTGGCGCCCTGGGGCGACGTCGCAAGATCCCATCCGTGGCGCAACATCATCGTGCACCAGACCGAGGGCCCGGCAGGCTCGGCCCGCGGCGGCGCACAGGCGCAATCGAAGAACCCGAGCCGGCGCGGCGTGATGGTGTGGGTCGAGACCGACGGCACGGTCTATTGGGCGGTCGACGAGAAGCTGGTGACGACCCATGGTGACGGCGCCAACCGCAACGACAACAAATATATCGACAACGGCGCGACCTATCACCAGGTCGTTGCCGGCAATTCGATCGGTGTCGAATTCGCCGGCAACTATCCCGACGTGACGCGCCCGCCGACGGAGGCGCAAGTCGCGGCGTGGCGGATCCTGGTGAAGGTGCTGCGCACCCGTTACAACATCCCGCTCGAACGCGTCTACGCCCACAACTGGATCGACTTCAAGGACGCCCGCTATTGCGTGAGCGTCATCCGGCGACCACGCACTGAGGGCTGATCTGGTCGGCTAGGAAGATCTCGTGGATTGTTTCGTCACGAGGTCACCATGTCAAAAGATAGTTGTAAGGATGGCGATAAGGATAGGCAT
>NZ_JBVAPG010000133.1:0-22008 GCF_055413685.1 Bradyrhizobium sp. LeoA1Lang
AACGGCGGCGAAATAAAACCCGAGCCCGAATCAAATGGATGTTCACAACCGACAAAGCTCGCGCCAAACTCGGCCGCGCCTATCCAGCCACCCCCAAAGAGTCAAAATCACTGTGATAGACCACTAGCGTATTGCTTTTCATTCCCCGAAAGTACAGCCAAATGCGCTCCACCCACTAAACGTGCGGCTGACGTGCACTCATTTTGGCGGCCAATTTTCGGATGTCGAAGGTCATGTCGCCGACGGCCGCATTCGGGTAATGCGTGCAGGAAGCCGACCAGCGGCGAAACCGTTCGGCCTCCACCACCAAGCCCGAGTTGCCATCATATGAGAGGTAGGCTCCCGGCCTGGTACGTCGGCTCCAGGGAGTGATCAATTGCACGACCAGTCCGACCGCCAGCGAGGCGAGCACGCCGTTCGACCACACCACTTGCGGACGCCCGCCGGCGGCGCCGTACCTGCGGGACTCTTCCGCCAGCGCCGCGTCGGTAACGATGCCCATGCAGCGCAGACACGAGCTGCCGGGCTCGGAAAGCACCACCTGGCCAGCAACCAGATGACCATGCCCGCCGGTCAGCTTGTGCACGTCCATTCCCTGATCGATGTACGGGATCAGGAAGCGCCGGCAGAACGCGTCGAGCTCGTCCTTGCCGCGCACGTTGTCGAGACCGCCCACGATGACCTCGCAGCGCTTAAGCGCGTCGCCAGCAAGCTGCCATTGCTTGCGATGGATCTCGACGCGGGCCTTCGGATTGATCGCGAGGATCATCCTCTTCATGATCGCGACCTTCGCGGTCCGCTTGAGCACGTACCACCAGGTGCCGCCGATCAGCCTGTTTAGGTTGGTCAACGAGATGTTGTCGGCGTCCACCAGCACGAAATTGCAGATGCCGACATGTGCGAGCTGCTGGGTGACGTGCGAATTTCCGCCTCCGAGGCCTACCAGGCCGACCGTCACCTCCGCCAGCCGCTGTTCGCTCTTGGCGCCGAGAAAGCTCTGTCGGTCAAGCCAGCTCATATTTCGCACCCCATTGTTCGACGATCGGCTGATCGATTCGGATGAAGCGGTCGATCGACACGGAAGGCTTTCCGGGCTCGAGCCAGAGCAAGCCCGTTGCGCCGGTGTCGCTCAGCACCAGGAGACCGTGTGGCATCTTCGGGCACGACTGGAAGAAACCCGGAACGAATTCGTTGCCGCTCTTGAGGTCTACACCACTGAACCCGGGAAGGCCGCGGCCGCCATGGGTATGGACATGCAACAGCGTCGACGCGGGTCGATAAGCCGATTGCGCCGCCTTGCGCATTGCGTTGGACCCGATCCGCGCGCCGACGCCGGGGGCGACTTCGTAGTCGTCGTCAGCGACGGGCATGTATCCGCGCACCAGCAGCAGCAACCCGCCCGGCACAGCGGCAGCGCCTGCCGTCAGGAAGCCGACGCGCTCGTGCGCGAAGAAATGGGGGCGCGCGAGATCGCGCCGGACGAGATCCAGCATCGGACCGGTAATCTTGAGTGCGACCTTCATTTGAGCTGCCCCAGGTGAATGGCGAGGATCTCCGCCCAGGGCAACGACGCCGGCACATAGTTGTAGGACATGGTGTGCCAGGGCCTACCCATGATCTGATGGACGGTCCAGTTCTGACCGCGGTTCGGAAAGGACTGCGACAGGAAGAGGCGGGTGGTGTAGCTCCCGTGGCTGCGCGGGCAGAGCAGGCCGTCGACCGTCGTTGTGCCGCCGTTGTGCTGTACTTTCATCGTCGGCAGATAGACGAGGGGCTGTCCTCCCTCGTCCCAGAGTTCGGCGCTGCGGTTGATCCGCCGCAACGCCGCGATTTGAAGATCGGTGGTCACGACGACTGTCCCACCGGCGGATGGGAAGCGAATTCCATCCCGTCCTTGACCTTGAGGCGTTCGCCCGGCGCCATCTCGCGGAAGACGCCATCGATGCCGATGATGTCCAGCTTGTAGCCGGCGGGCACCCCGAACACCGCCATCAACTCCTCGGTGGTGTAGATGCGGCGCTCGAGCTCGAACTCGACATCACCACCGTAGATCACCGTCACCGTCTTCTTGCGGTGCCTCAGCTTGAAGCGTTCGACCCCGCGGCCGCCGATGTCGACCTCGTCGTCGTCCTCGAAGACTTGTTCGACGCCCGGACGTTCCAGCGACAGCGCCTGATCGTCGCCGGCGCCTGCGAGGAACTTGATCTGCCAAGCAATCAGCTTGTTGCGGGGCCATTCCATCGACAGGCCTTCGACGAAGAACCGGTGGGTGTCGCCGCCCTCGACCGCGAAGAAGCGGCTGATCTTGTTCTTGTCGAGGTCAGAGGTTTCGGTGGGTCGGAGAGATTCCAGCTCGCCCGTTCCGAGATGCCGCAGCACGACATAATCCTCGACCGGGTGCGGCCGGCGGCCATGCAGACCTGGGCGCCGGTGACCTTGGCGTCATCGAACGCGACCGAGGCGAAGTTGAAGTCTCCGTCGCCGATCTCTGCCTCGAATGAGCGTTTGTCATGAACCTGCTTGTTCGCGGTATCCGTCAGTGCGGTGTCCATAAGTCTCTCCATTTCCGGCCACACGGACGGGGTACCCAGGCCTTGACGAAATCCCGGAAGGGACAGATGATCACGAATCAGTCCGTTATCGGACAGTATCTAATAGGACTTATTTTACAATTCAAGTCCGATTTGACATCATGCCATGGAGGGCGAATGCACCCGGGAAACCACACGGAGACCAGCGAACGACCCCGCGGGGGTCAGCCAACCTCTCTCGACTTCTTCTTCAAACTTGCGGAAATCTGGGATTTGAGCACCGAACAGCAGATTAAGTTGCTGGGATCTCCGGCACGCTCGACCTATTTCCGCTGGCGCAAGGACGGTGGCGACGTGTCCGCTGACACGCTCGAGCGGATCTCACATCTTGGATCGATCTATAAGGCCCTCAGCATCCTGCTCGACTCCTCGGAGGCCGTCGTGAGCTGGATCCGACGGCCGAACCGGTACTTCGAGGGGGCCACGGCCCTCGATGTGATGCTGAGCGGCAATCTGAGCGACATCATCAGGGTACGACAGTATGTCGATGCCCAGCGCGGAGGGTAACCACCAGTGTATCCGCAGATTTCGATCGACGGACAGTACCGCCGATTGTTTCCTTCAAAATATCCGACTATCGACATCTACGAGAAGTTCGGATCTCGCGAGATGCAAGCGCTCGCCGCCGATCTCGAAACAATTACGAATCCGCGCCTTGCCGCGAAATCCCGCATCACCGGCGGCGATGTATCGACGGACGCCAATTCGCCGAAGCTGCAGAACTGGAACCACGCTCCGTTCGCCTACCCAATGCCGGAAGGCTCCTACTGCCTTCCTCCGCCCTACTCTGTCCTAGAGCTGGCGGCGGACGAGCGCGGTGCCCTCGCGCGGGCAATTCTGCGCCGAGAGGAATTTCTCTCGCGCACGGACGAGCCGGCATGTGGCGTCGACATGCGGATGATCACGAACAAGGTCGTCGGGAACTTCGTCGATCTGCGCGGACTACCGCCCGACACCACGCAACGCGCACGACGACTGCTTGGGCAAAGCTTGTACGAGGAAGACGTGCAAGGCGTCATCTTCAAGATGGTCGAGTTGCCGGGCCACGAGTTTATTAGTGTGTTCAATAGTGACGTCCTGATCGAGCGCGGCATTCAGGGCGCCCACTATCGTTTCCGCTGGGACGGAACGAGGATCACTCGCGTGTTCGATTTCGGAGCCAACAAAGACATCGATCGTAACGAGATCATCGCCGCGTCCTTGGCGGCCTGAGCGCGCGGCAGCAAGGAACCAAGCATGCGTACGCCGATTTCGATAGCGATTGCCGTTATTGTCGCGGTGCTGTTCTGGCAGGAACCGGAATTCGTGCAACAATACGCGCAGCGGCTTGGCGGTGCCATCGACGAACTCGACCGCGTCGTACGACATTTCGACGAGGACGCCCGCCGCTCCGGATATGATCGTTCTGGCGCGCTGGGGCTCATGTCCCGAAACCAGGAGCAACTCGTCCGCGATCAGGCGACGAGAATCTCCGAGAGCATCGGTCGATTGGCCAATCTGCGCGCGCAGCAAGCCGCCATGGGGCAGCTCGGATCGTTCACGCGCACCGGCGCGTTCGCAACCGGCTATGATTCCGACCTTGCCGCGCGAACATGGAAAGATTTTCAGTTCGCGCTACCGGTTTCCGCCGATGGCGTCTTGTTCGCGTGCACCGGCTTCATCCTAGGATTCTTCCTCTCCTTCGCCGGAGCCATCGGTCTGGGTCGATTGGCACGGGCTCATTGAAGCCGTTCGCTGCGAAAACATCGAACCCTGCGGAGCCGGATATCGCGATCATGGATGCGCCGAAAAGCAAAACAAAGGGACCGGCCATCGGTCTTCACCAAGCCAAGCAGCTTTGTCGACTTGACGAACGCAGACGGCTTGAACTGATCGCTGAAGGGCTTCCTGTCATCCTGCGAAGTGCTCAAGGCTTCTGGACCGCTGCAGAAAAACTTCAGACTCACCCTCGAGAAGCAAAAGTCCTGGAGAATTATGCGGACGAAGAGGCCGCCAAAATCCTAATCCTGGTCGACGCGGTGCGTTGCCCGCCAAAACTCATCGCGTCCCGCCTGAATACGATCGTCGGCTGGTTCTACAATCACCTGGCGCGGCTGATCTATGCCGAAGCGGTTTCGTGGAAGCCGACGCATCTCGCCGAACTACGCGGGTACGTGGATCGACAGCGACGCGGGCACTATCTCGAAGGACATGCCGGCGAGTACATCGCGCCCAACTGGGCTATATATCAGCGCGAGAGCCTGCTCTATGCCGATGTCGAGGCCTATCAGGACGGCAAGCTGGAATGGAGTGCGCCGCGCGACCCGCCATACGGTCATTTCGGATCGTTTCGGCCGCACGCGCTGCGCGTGGTCGAGGCCATGGAGCAGGTCGGCATGTTCACGCCGGCCGGATTGAAGGCCGTGTCGGATATCTGGGGTAGCCTGGAATACAAAGACAAAGAAGATCACCACGACGGCAGAAAGCTGACGGAACAATTGCTGACGCGATTGCACGCCGAGGGTCTAATCCTCGATACGGCCAACGATGAACATGTCGGCACACTTTACAATGACTGGCAGATCCCGATGTACAATCTTGAGTTCTCTCTCATACCGGTATCGCTCGAGGAACTTGAGGCGGAGCAGGAGCGGGAGCTCTGGTCCATGGTGGGCGATCCGCGATAGGAGCGCCAGTTCACTCACGCAACTCGCTGACCGGATAAAAAGCCATTCAGCCGACTCCTTGATCGACTAACACCAGAGACATTCCATCGGTTTGGAAAAAGGGGCACGAGCAGTTGAGCGACGATCGTCTACCCACGCTCCGGACCGCAGTCGTCGAGGGCCCCCTCGCGTTCCAGATGCGCCGCTTCGCGGCGGCGCAGGCCAACGATTGCGGCCTCCAGATTCTGAACTTGCCACAGGTCGCCGCGCGGCTCGCCGGTGGTTTCGCGATCCCGGCTTCGGCCGATCATTTGGAGCCCGCCATCCAGCAGGCACTTGACGAAGGCGGCTTCGACGAGCTCGAGCGCGTGCGACATCTGCCGGGCATGACGCGGGCAGTGTTCCGGACCCTGAGGAAGATCTGGGCGGCGGACTTCGATCTGTCGGCGTCCGGACGTGACGGTCACCGGCGCATCGCGGAGATGTCTCAGATAGAGGCCCGCCTCAAATCGCACTTGCCTCCGGTTGCGATGACACCTCGGGAACTGCGCGGCGCTGCGCTGGGGCGCGTTCGTCATGCGCCTCGAATCGTTGGTGAGATACGCATCGAGGGATTGTCCTTTATCGCGCCGGTTTGGCGACCACTGATCAAGGCGCTTTGCGGGGTCGTGCCAGTCGAGTGGATCGCGCCGGCCGGAGCCGACACCGGCTGGTTCCGCGGCACGATATTGCAGCTGGACTCGGCTACGGCCAAACAGCCTGCCGTTGTCTCGTGCGCCGACGTTCGCCACGAGGTGGTCGAGAGCCTGAGATGGGCGCGGCAGCTCATCGCTTCTGGCATCGCCCGACCCAACGAGATCGCGATCGCGTCGGCTAACACGACGGCGTGGGACGAACATTTCCTCGCTTGCGCCGAAGGCACCGGCTTCCGGCTTCACTTTTCCCATGGAGTTTCGGCACTCGCCTCGCGCGACGGACAACGTTGCGCGGCGTTGGCCGATGTCCTGATGCACGGCTTGAGTCAGCAGCGCGCTCGCCGGCTGTTTGCCGTGGCCCGGGGGCAAGGCCTCCCGCCGGACGAGCTCCCGGACCGTTGGCTGGACGCCATACCGCGTGGAGCGGCGCTGTCGAGCGTGACGGATTGGAGGCGCGCGCTCGAAACGGCGGGTCGCCATGCGCCAGGACGGGTTGCCGTCGAGGCCACGACGCGCCTCCTCGAGGTGCTCGCGAAGGGACCGGACGCGGCGCACGAGGCGGCGGCGATGTTTCTTCATGGACGCTCGCTCCGAATTTGGCAGGCCGCAACCCGATCGGCGCCGACAGATGCCATCGAGTTGTCGTTGCGGGGCGCACGTCTCGCGCCGGAGACGGATGCAGCTGATGCCGTCGTGTGGTGTCCGGCCGGGGATCTCGCCGCCGCACCCCGTCCTCACGTGCGGCTGCTCGGACTCACGAACCGAGGTTGGCCGCGCGGAAGCGGTGAAGATCCAATTTTACCGGATCATGTTCTGCCGGCCAACGCCTTCGACGTCGATCCAGTGGCGCGCGCTGACCGGAGGCATTTCGCTGTCATCCTCGGTGCCGCGTCGGGAAGTGCCGTGCTTTCGCGCAGCCGCCGAGGCGCGCAAGGCGGACGCGTCGGCCGCAGCCCACTGCTGCAGAACCGCACAGAGACCGTCCTTCCACGCGAGCGAATTCCGGAGCATGCCTTCAATCATTCCGACCGGCTGCTGGCGCGCCCCGAAGAGGCAGCCGGCATTGATCAGGTCGGTTCGGCCGGCCGGTGTTGGCGCAACTGGCACGTCGAGCGCCTCACGGACCACGACGGATGCTTCCAGCCTGGTCATCCGGCCATCAAGCGTTCAATCGAGCGGATCCAGTCGGCGACCTCGCTGCAACGGCTGCTGCGAGACCCGCTCGGATTCGTCTGGAAGTATGCTCTTGGCTTCGACGTCCCGCAGGAGCGTGACCAACCGCTGACCATTGCACCGGACGAGTTCGGCAAGCTGGTGCACGAGCTGCTACGGCGCGCCGTCGATGCCCTCGAACCGGAACCAGGATACGCGAAGGCGTCCGACATCCAGATCGAAAACGCGCTGGAGAACGCGAGCAAGGTCGTCCACGCCGCCTGGCCCCTCGAACGTCCGGTCCCCCCGAGGTTGCTGTGGGCCAATACCGTCGACTATGCGAAGGCGATGGCGCTGGCGGGGTTGCTACGAAAGGATATCAACGAAGACGGCACGCGTAGTTGGACCGAGGTAGCCTTCGGCCAAGCTGCCGGCTTCGAAGCCGGTCGCGAACTACCGTGGGATCCGACGATACCGGTCAAAATACCGGGCACGCCCGTTAGTTTGCGCGGCACCATCGACCGGCTCGACATGCGTAGCAATCCGTTTACGGTCAGGGTAACCGACTACAAGACGGGAGCACCGCCCAAGAACGCGGCCCGCATCGTGATCGGCGGCGGTGCCGAACTGCAACGAGCCTTGTACGCGCTTGCGTGCCGGCAACTGTTCGAAGAAGAACCAAGGGTCTTGGCGAGGCTGCTGTATCTGGCCGGAGAGCCGTTCGAGGTCAGATTGCAGGATGTCGACGCGGCTCTCGCCCGGATCGGCGACTTCGTGAGCGAGGTGGTGGCCATACTGGACCGAGGAAACGCGGTACCCGGAAGGCTCGCCTACGACAGGTCCAACGACCTTCGATTGGCCTTTCCCGCCTCACCTGGGTACGAGCGTCGCAAGCGCGTAGCGTTCGATCGTGCCGCGGGAGGACTCTCTAAATTCTGGAACACGCCATGACCCGGCGAGACGACGACGGCGACCGCCGCCGCGCATTGACCGAGCTCGATTCGACACTTCTGGTCGAAGCCGCCGCTGGCACGGGAAAGACGTCGCTGCTCGCGGGGCGGGTGGTGATGTTGCTTGCCGGCGGCGCAGCTCCGAGGTCCATCGCGGCGATCACCTTCACCGAGCTCGCGGCGGGCGAGCTCCGCCAACGGATCGCTCACTACCTCGACGCCCTGCTCTCCGGGACTGTTCCTCATGAATTGCGGTTATGCATTCCGTCAAGATTGAAGGCGGCTCAGCGGAGATCGCTGCAGACGGCGAGCGAGTTACTGGACGAGTTGACCTGCTCGACGATTCACGGATTCTGTCACGACTTGCTGCGGACCTACTCCGTCGAGGCGGCGATCGATCCGGGCGCCGAAATTCTCGATCGCGATCAAGCCGTCTTCATCTTCGACGCGATCTTCGATCATTGGTGGCGCGATCGGCTCGACGAGCCGCGTCCTGCCGATGATCCGATCACGGTGGTGGCGCGAAAGGACCCGACCGGAGCCGAGAAACTCCTGCGCGACTTCGCCAAATCGAGGCGGCGCCACCGGAATGCCCGCCCCCGGTCGCCCGACCTGGATGCCGACGCCCACCTCGGTTTCGGAGAGAACGTTCGCGAGTTCCGGCGTTGGTGCGACCGTGTCGGGGGACCGCGCGACGCCGAGAGCGACATCGCCGATCTCGAAACGTTGGCTACGCACTTCGAGCGCGGCCTCGCTACGGGTCTTGACTTCGCGCGGTTGTGGGACGCGGCGCATCCCCCGACGCTGCCCCTGATGCGAGCCAGATCGTTCGATCTCCGCGAATACAGGCGACGTTCGATTTGGAAGCGCGCCAAGGGTGACGTCGAGGGTGGGCCTCTCGCCGACCAGGCCGAAGAGCATTATGCGCGATGCCGCGAGGCCTACGGCACGCTGATGGGCCGGATCGCAACTGCGATCGTTAGCGTGTTCTCCTCCGAGCTCGACGGACTCCTTGCCGAATACGAAGCGTTCAAGCGGCGAGCAGCGGTGATGGATTTCGACGACTTGCTGTTTACTTGCCGCGAGGTACTCCGCCAATATCCCGAGGTACGGGCCGCCGCCGGCGAGCACTTCTCGCGCATACTGGTGGACGAGTTTCAGGACACGGACCCGGTGCAGGCGGAGATCCTATTTCTTTTGGCCGGATCGGACGGATCCGCCGGTGCTGTCTGGCAGGAGCGTCGCCTGCGACCCGGCCAACTCTTCCTGGTCGGCGATCCCAAGCAAGCCATCTACCGTTTCCGGGGAGCCGATCTCGCCACCTACCTCATGGTACGGAACGCGATCGAGGCCCAGTTTCCCGACAACATCCTTCGGGTCACAGCGAATTTTCGCTCGAGACCGCGCATCCTCGAACACATCAACGGCTGCTTCGCGGGGCCGCTCGCCGCGCAACAGGCTGGGTATGTTGCATTGCAGGGCACGAGAGATGACGCAGATCACGGCTTTCCGAGTGTCGCCAAAGTATCCGTCGATCTGCTGCCGAATACTCGAATCGACACCAGCCGGGACGAAGAGGCGCGCGTTGTTGCCGAGATCTGCAGCCGCTTGATCGGCAACGTCGAACTCAAGCTGAACAACGGCGGCAGTAGGCGCCTGACGCCAGGGGACATCGCCCTGTTGGCGCCCGTCTCGACCGAGCTGTGGCGCTACGAGCGAGCACTCGAGGAGGCCGGACTACCCTTCGCGTCGCAAGCCGGCAAAAACCTTTTCAAGCGACAGGAGGCCCAGGATCTCGTCGCGCTCGTGCGAAGTATCGTCGACCCGCGCGACACGCTGGCCTTGGGCGCCCTTCTGCGAGGGCCATTGGTGGGTCTCTCCGAGCAGGATTTGCTTACGATCACTGCGAGCCTGCCCGTTCCGCCGGGCAGCGAGTCGGCCCGCCTCTCGCTAAACACCCACCCGGCGATCGTACAAAACGATCTCGCGCGAGAGGTACTCGGCATATTGCGCGAACTTCGACTCCGGCTACGCGTCACCACGCCTGCGCTGCTGCTCGCCGAAGCGATCGAGCGACTTCGAGTGCGGGCCGTCGTCGCCGGGCGCAGTACGGATCAAGCCGCCCGCTCGCTCGCCAACGTCGACAGTCTGCTCGAGCGCGCCCGGAACTATGGAGTGCGCGGGTTCGTGCAGTTCGCGCGGGACCTGGACGAAGATTGGTCGGCCGGCACCGGCTTCGTCGAGGGCATCGTCGAAGCGGATGGCCGATCCATCGAGATCGTGACGGTCCACAGCTCGAAAGGCCTTGAGTGGCCGGTCGTCATTCCTATCAACCGGGCCTCGATGCCGCGCCCGCCCGAGCCCTTTGTATACCGCCGGAGCGACGAGAGCCTGCACTGGGCGCTCGGTCAGGTGACGCCGCCCACGCTGGAGAGCGCGCTGCAAGGAGAGAACCAGGAAAAGCGCGACGAGAACCTTCGGCTGCTCTACGTGGCTTGCACGCGCGCCATGGAATTGCTCGTCATTCCCGACTTCACCTGGTGCGACGAGAAGTCCTGGGCGAAACAGCTCGACTTCGGCCTCGGCGACATCCCCGAACTGAACATCTCGAAGCTTCCGCGCGCGGTCGTCGCTGCACCGAAATCGGGCGAGAATCGACAGTCGGCGGAGGTCTTCGCCGAAGAACAGTCGCGGATCGAGCGAGGCTTTCCGGCGATCGCATGGATCAAGCCCAGCGAGAGCGATCCGGACGTCCTTTCGACGCAGCCACCGGATTCCGCGGAAGACGCGGCGCTCGATGCTCCGGTGCTAGTCCAGGGAAGTCGCCTGCGAGGCATCATTCTGCACAAGCTCATGGAGGAGCTGGCGACCGGAGAACTCGCCGCGAAACCAGGCGAAATGAGAGAAAGGGCTCACCTGCTTTGCCGGCAACTCACGACGGACGCGACCGGCAAGCCCGATCCCGACGAGATGGCGGACACCGCCCTGCGCACATTTTCCCTGTCCGAATTACAGCCATTCGTTCATCGGCTCGTTCCGGAAGTGCCGTTGTACGGCGCAACGACCGCCGGCACCGGCGAACTGATTTCCGGGCGCGCCGATGCGGTGGCCCTGGCGGACGATGGCGATCTGGTCGCGTTCGATTGGAAAAGCGACGTTGCGCCGAGCGGACGAGAACGCATGGCCTATCGAGAGCAACTTGGTCAGTATCTTCATGTCTTGGGTGCGCAGCGCGGCGCGATCGTATACATGACATCTGGCCGCATCGACTGGATCACTGCAGCAGGGTGAGCGGACGGGCGGTGCAAGTCGCGTGATACTCATCTCTCCGCTTTTCCGTAGGTGCGCCCGGCTATCAGGACCTCGAGCAATCGATCGACGAAAATTACTTGTCCCCTGAGGATCTTCCGTCGCGCGTCGGCAACAGCGAACCAATCCGCCCTGTCGATTTCCGGAAACGTCCGGAGACGTCCGGAACGCGGCGGCCATTCCATCTCGAAGGTGTTGCTATGAATGAGCGCGGTATCCCAATCGCCTTCGATTGCCCACGCTTTTACGACTTTGCCGCCCGGTTGCCGCTCCTCCCCGAGTGGCAAGAAAATTCCCTCCGGGTCGTGTCCGGTCTCTTCGGCGAATTCGCGCCGAGCGGCGGAAAGTGGCGCTTCATCGGCGCCAATCAGGCCTTTCGGGATGCTCCAGGCACCGTCATCCTTGTTTTGCCAAAATGGTCCGCCTGGATGACCCAGCAGGACTTCGAGATCGGTAGCGCGTCCTCTAAACAGGAGAAGCCCGGCGCTTTGCGATTTCCGCGAAGCCATCGTGCACGCTAAGCTGACTTTCGCTGCTGTTTGGCCGTTGACTTCTTTGCGGCGGCATCCTTCGGTTTCTTGCCGGCGATCGGCATCAGCATTTCCTTCTGACCGGCTGCCGCCTTGCGCGGCTTCTTGGCTGATTTCTTCGACTCTGTCGCGGTCGCCGCGCCTCCTCCGATGCTCTTGCGCAGCGCGTCCATCAGATCCACCACGTTCTCGCCGCGCGGCCGCGCTTTCGCGGCGATGGATTTGCCTGCGCGCTTTTGGTTGATGAGATCGATGAGGGCGGTTTCGTACTGGTCTTCGAACTTGTCCGGCTCGAAATGGCCTGCCTTTTGATTAACGATGTGCTTGGCCAAGTCGAGCATATCCTTGGTGACTTTGACGTCTTGGATATCGTCGAAATACTCGTCTGCGGACCGGACTTCGTAGGGATAGTGCAGCAGGGTCCCCATCAGCCCCTTGTCCAGCGGCTCCAGCGCAATGATGTGCTCGCGATTGGTCAGCACCACGCGACCGATCGCGACCTTGTTCATTTCGCGGATGGTTTCGCGGATAACGGCGAAGGCGTCGTGCCCGACTTTGCCATCTGGAGTCAGGTAGTAAGGGCGGATCAACGCTCGTGCAAATACCTTGTTCGTATCGCCATACTTGAGTTGACGCAGAGCGTAGGCATAAGCGACAGCCCAGACCTCCTGCGGGGATCCCGCGACTGCCAGGGCCCACTCGCGGCAGGCTTGGATGAAAGCAGGAAATGCGCAGCCCGCGATATAGGCGTCAAGCGTTCCCCACTGGCCGAGCAGGGCCTCTGACGGCCACCCTTGAGGGAGCCGCGCTGCCTGCAAATGAAAGATCGTGCTCAGCTCCAGGGTCACTGGATCGACCGAGGCAAACGAGAGGCCGGCATCGCCAAAGTCGATCAACATTGCACCGCCGCGCTGGTCGAATACGATGTTTGCGCAGTGAAGATCGCCGTGCTGGCAGCACCGGGCAGCCACGATCTGCCTTGCCTCCACGGTTTGGATATCGATCCCGTCAAGTTCCGCGTGAATGCCTGGCAAATCTGTGTCTGCAACGATCTGCCTGCGAATCCGCGAAACAGGAACATTGATCGTGTTGCTGCCCTGATACCAAGGGCCTTCGATCGCCCGAACAGCAGCTGGCACATCGTTGAACCACCGTGCAGCGCTGCCCCATCGAGAGGAAGTCGATTTCCTTGTAGTCCGTTCCATCCATCAGCGCGATCTGAATATCGTCCTCGACGATTGTCGTGAAGAGGGCGCCGCCCGCATCGCCGCGCAGCGCATCGCAGAGGCGCGCCGCTCTTTCGTCCGTAATCTCCAGATCTGCAGCAATCGTGTCGGTGTCCCGCGCCTCGGCGAGTTGCGCGATCTCGACCGGGCTATATGTCTCGGCAATGCGGTCAGCCAGTTCCGCGTAGCGTAGCCCGCTTCCCCGAAGCGCGGCGTTCAGCGCGCTCACATACGCCAGACGCTGCGAATACGGCAGGACCGTTAAGCGCACTGCTGGCCCGAGATCAACATTCAGCTGCTTCGTAATTTTTCCGCGGTCCTTGGTGAGCTCCTGGCGCGCGCCGTCGTTTTGCGCAAGCAACTTTGCGCGCTGCTCCTCCAGGCTGGTAATGCGCGCTGTGCGTTGCTTCCGCAGTTCGACCAGCGACGTCAGCACAGAAACGCGCTGCGTGATGTCGCCGATCTGCTTATCGATCGCGCTCGCGCCCTTTTGCTTTTCTTCGATCTTCTGCCTGACATCACGCGTGCGGTTCTCAAAGCCAGTCCTTTGGCCCTGCGCTGCGGCCAGCTTCTTGCGCAACTCTTCGGCGATCGCGTTCAGCTCTTCAATTCCTGTCCGGATACGACTATACGCCGTGCGCTCACGCTTCCTGAGATCAGCCAGCTCATCGGCGGTGCCGGCCTGCGTTGGCCATGGTTCAAATAAGGGATGACGGTCGACGGCCGCGTCGACCTCCTCCAACCACTCGGTGAACGAGTCGACGACACGTTCGATCGACTCGGCCCGCACACGCGCTGAAGCCAGCGGCGGGGTGAGTTCGTTCAAGGACTTCCGGAACCCTTCGATCTCCTTGTGCACGCTGGTCTGCGCCTTCGCCTGCGCTTTCAAAGTTGCCAACGTCGATTGGAGTTTCGGCAACTCGGCGGTCCGCTCATCGATGTTATCGACCTCAGCCAACAGCGTCCTGATCTCTCCGGTTAGAGACCGGATGCGCGAACTCGTCGCACTGGTCGGCGGTGCGGGGCGGCCCGCGAGGAAACCGTCCACGAGGCGGAGGCGCGACTGAGACTGGAGGCCGATGCTCTCGATCTCGGCCTGCGAAAACACGAACGGCGGCTCGAATCTGTCGCCATCTTCGACCTCGGTATCCTGGGCGGTGCGAGACACTTCGAACCGTTGCTTCCCGTCAGACAGGACGATCGTGACCTTGCCATCGCCGAGTACACCCAAGGCATGTTCGGTGGAGTGCTGCTCGTTTTCGGGGGTGTACGAGCGCGCCCCGAGACAAAAGCGAATAAGCTCGATAACCGAGCTTTTGCCAGTGCCGCGCGCGCCGATCAGGACGTTAAGCTTGCGTGAAAAGCATTGATCGAATCCATGAAGGAGTCCGCCCTCGACCTTAATTGATTCAATCCACAAAGCCACTCTCCAATGCCATCGCCGGCTGGCACATCTGTTGGCCAACATGATAGCCTACGCCGGCAGGCTGTCAGCATCAAAGGTCGGCGTCCCATCATACTGATTTATCGATCATTTTCCAATATTGTTCCATCGCTCCGACATAACCTACGAAGCTGGCAAATAGTGCCCGGCTCCGCAATTTCGGGATATACCGGCTCCGAAATTCTGGGATATATAAATGAAAGCATTCAACTTAACATGGTGCTCGGTCGCGGCGGCCGACATGTTTAAGTGCTCCGATTGCGGCGCTCGCCTGGCGCGCGAGTCCCGTCTCCAATCATGATCAAGCAGACTAACGATACAAGACTGATCGAAATGGGTGCGAACTGTTCTGAAGGCCAGGCGCGAGCCGGAGGAGTACCGGCCGCGCCCGTGCTGGAGGATCTCTATTGACAAGCATTTTCGGGTCAGGCCCGGGCCTCGATGCACCGAAAGGCGATGTCGCGCGGCAGGCGACCGCCGCGCTACGCGGCTATTCTTCTGTCTTCGGGGCCATCTTCGACGCTGACGATCGGGGTGGTCTCGGGTCGGTCGCGGTCGATGCCGATGCGGAAAAGGTGCTCGATCCCGATCGATGGGCGCAGGAGAGCTTCGAGGCCGCAAAGAGCTTCGCATACGCCCAGCCGGTCGGGCTCGGTCCGGCCGCGGTCCAACTCACGCGCGACTATGAGACGAACGCACGCAACACCGCCCGCAACCGCGCAGCCCTTGCCGCGGCAAGGCTGGCGAAATTGCTGGACACGGCGCTTCGCTAGACCTCGAATGGAGAATTGGGATGCTGCCGACGATGCTTCAGAGGTTGTACGGGGCGTCCGACCTCCTCGATGGATTCAATCCGTTCGACGAGTTGGGCTTCACGCTCACCCGCGACTTCGAGGTGTTCCGGCAATTCGTGTCCGACGGAGGACCCGTGCCGTCCGCTCTGGAGACCCGACTGTCGCAGGCGCGGCACGACGCGACGATCGCCGATGCCCTCAAGAGGTTTCTGAAAGACGTTGGCCGGCCGCTCGTGGGATTCATGGGCGGCCACGCCGCCAAGCGCAATTCGCCGGCGTTCGCTGACATCGCCAAGCTTGCCTGGAGCGTGGCGCAGGACGGGTACCTCATCGTGACCGGAGGCGGTCCCGGCGTCATGGAGGCTGCGCACGTGGGAGTGGCCTTCAGCAAAAACGGAATGGACGATCTCGAAAGGGCCTTGGCGAAGCTTGCGGCGACCCCGGATTACGGCGATCTGGATGATCTCTTCGAGAACGACGGCAGCCTTAAGAAATCGAAGCGGAAGGACGTGATGGCCGCCCGCGATTGGCTCGCGGCTGCCCTCGACGTGCGTTCGGCCGCGCCGTCGACGCTGCCTCTCAGCCTGGCCATTCCGACCTGGCTGTACGGCGCCGAGCCCACGATGCCGTTCGCGACGCACTACGCCAAATATTACCAGAACAGTCTTCGCGAGGAAGCGCTCGTCAATAATTCGCGGGCTGGGATCATCTACGGCCGAGGGGGCGGCGGAACGCTGCGCGAGATTTTCCAGGACGTGGAAAGGAACTACTACGCTAAGGACGCTGAGAATTTCACTCCAATGATATTCTTTGACAGGGGCGGCTACTGGCTGCGCTCCGCGATCTACGAGAACGGCAGGGTTACGAGCTACGGCTTGAAAATGGACGAAACCGTCCCCGAGATACTCAAATTCGGGATCTGCACCCGATTGAGTCCCGACGAAGCCGCATTGCGGCAATTTCTCGATCAAATGGCCTTCACGGACGACGTATCTGTCATTAAGGATGTCTTGGCCAAGCATTCGGGCGTTGCGAAGCGGAATATGTCCTTCGCGCTCGCCGGCGAGTCGTTCAGGATACCTACGCTGCGCATGAACCGGGCCTAACCTAAACGGGCGCCCGCTGCCCAGTCTTCCCCGACGTTCCGGACAGGTATCGCCAGCTGCTGTCCAGAACTCCCGCGACCACCATGACGGCCGCCAAAGGCGGGACGCCCTGCAGCGGATTTTGGCGTGCGATATCGAACGCGCGCTCACGCGTATGCGCTTTCCCCAACGAAATGCTCGCCCACCAGGTAACGTTCCGATCAAACGCATCCATGAACTGGTTTCTGATTTCGCCCGAGCTATGCAAAGCCGCGGGTTGACGTGCGCGGTGCGATCGTCGATGGCGAAACTAACCTGCTCGTCCGGAGCGGAGCGATAGTCTTTGGGCTCTTCCCAGCGGCTTTGCAGACGTCGGGCTCTCCGCCGGAATGTCGAAAAAGAAATTGTTGAAGAGGCAGGCTCGAAAGTATCCGCTTTCCGGCTTGCCGCGGTGGGCGAGTGTGAGGGAAGGAGGGTAGCGGTCCTCCGGGAGAGCGCGAGGGAACGAATTGGACGTGCAAGCCATACGACGACTTTGCTTTGTTGGGTTTTCCTTGGCGTCGTTCTTCTTTGTTGGCGTCGGCATCGTCTTGCCGGCGTGGATCGCGTTCCATGCCGGTGGATCGAGCCTGGTTGGCCTTGTGCTGCTGAGCTCCAGCGTCGCTGGATTCGTTCTCGCGCCGCTCAGCGGGTACATCGTCGACCGACATAGTCGTCTCATAGTCACCGCAGCGGGACAAGCGATCAGGGCTTCCGGCCTTTTTATGTTGGCCCTCGTGCAGGTCCTGCCCGAAGGGCTCTCACGCCCCCTGCTGGTTCTATCAGCCATTCTCGGGGCGTTCGGCTACGCGCTCCTGGCGGGCGCCATGAGCGGCCTGCTCCAGTCGCTCATTCCCGAGACTGAGCGGATGACATTCAACATGCGCCTGTCCTTCTTCAATCAGGCAGGGCTCGCCATGGGGACAGGCGTAGCCGGCTATGCGATCGATCGGCTCGGCAGCACTATGGCGGCCGTCCTGTCCGCCTGCATCGCATTGGCCATTCTGCCTCTCCTCGGGATGCTGACGAGGACCCCAAGCGGTCGCCGGTCGATGAAGGGGCTCAATCCGCTTTCCGCCTCGCGTGAGGCGTTCCGCTATCTTCTGAACGAGCCGCAAAGCCTGTCCGCTGCGGTCACGGTGGGCCTGGCGTTCGCGGTGATCCAGATCACCAACCTGTTGTTGCCGGGTTTCGTCATCCATGCGCTTGGCGGCGGCAGCGATCTCTTCGGCATGCTTGAGATGACGGCCGCAATCGCCGGCATGACCGCCCTTGCTGTCGCTGGGATACCGGCGCTCGCCAGGAAAATGGCCCGAGCAACGGCGACGGTTCTCGCAGGGGCAGCGGCTTCGTTGATCGTTCTGTCCTTATGACCAACCCGCTGGCTGCGATTGTGCTCTATGCCGTTGCTGGAATGCTGTGGAACCTGTCACGGGCTGCGGCCAACGGACATCTTTTGACCGTTGTGGATTCGGCCCTGATCGGACGCGTCCAGGCATTCACGACCTTGCTGACAGGCGG
Source organism: Bradyrhizobium sp. LeoA1Lang (assembly GCF_055413685.1). Taxonomy (NCBI): domain Bacteria; kingdom Pseudomonadati; phylum Pseudomonadota; class Alphaproteobacteria; order Hyphomicrobiales; family Nitrobacteraceae; genus Bradyrhizobium; species Bradyrhizobium sp. LeoA1Lang. Next base: position 17,982 of record NZ_JBVAPG010000133.1, read on the forward strand.
GCTCGGTGGGCTCATCTTCCTTCTGCCAACCTTGGTCCCCAACGCAACTGAAGCTGGCCTCTACATGGCCTGTGGAGTGACGATCTTCATCACCACGGTGCTCGTTGGCCTATGGACCGGCCGCCGCAGACGCGCGCGCATCTGAGTGCTCATGCTTTCAGACGGCGTTGTATTTTAGCGCGGCTGTCTCCCTCAAACTGACGGCCGAGACGATGTGAGGGTTGATTGGTCGCCGCCTACGTTCAAGGTTGGGTTTTGCGCCGGTGAACGCTGAAGTTCACAATTCCATCCGCACAATCTCAATAGGCTCCCCGCCGAGTCCACGAGAGGAAACGTCGCGGCCCACGCTTCGAAAGCCGCATTTTTGATAGAAGCCTTCGGCGTTGATCGTCGCCTCGAGCCTGATCGGCCCACTATGGCCCATCCGCGCTCGTGCTATCCCGATCTCGAGCAGCCGACGGCCGAGCCCGGCACCTGCAGCCTCAGGCAATAGGAACAACCTGGTTACTTCGCCCGGCTCGGCATCGACAAATCCAACCACACTACCTTCGTGCTCACAGACCGTCATTCGTCCCTTGGCGATGAGCGCTTCGTAGAATGCCGGCGTCCGCTCGCCCATCCAATTCGCGATCTGGTCCCGAGAGTAGGATGCTCCCCCAAGTCCGGCGATTGACGCCTTCGTGATTTTGAAAACCGGCTCCGCGTCTTGGTGGTGAGCGGCCCTGAAAGAAAACTTGCCATCGCGCATCATCAGCACTCCAAAGAATCTCTCTGCGTTTTACTCTGTGGAACCACCAGGTCGCAGTCAACGGGATTCCCGTCGACGACACAGGTCAGACGACGGCTCTGCCCGCAGAAAGGAAACGCGCCGGCCTCCGTTTGGCCCGGGCGTCGTTGACCTCCGCTGGTCGACAATTCTGCAGCGATCCACCACGAGACGTGGGCCAGCACCACGATCGCGTACGCTGCCGGGCGTCCATCGTCATGAGCGGCGACCTTGAGCGCGGACCCAGTCAGGGAGATCGCCGTGTAACCAATTTCGAACTCGGCCCAGGCCAGGAAAGCACGCTCTCCTTCTGAACAGGAAGGCGCAGCTCCCTTGCGCGCTCGATGCGCTCGGCTTGCTGAAATGCAATCTCTTTGCGTACAAACTTCTCTAGTTCGCCTTCTGCGGTTCGCCAGAAATGCTCGCGCGGTCTCGCGATCCCTTTCCGTTCGATCATGATCCGCTCCCGGAAAGCTGCCAGACTACGGCAACAGGTAACCCGGCGCTAGGTTCTGGGTGCCCACCCAGCTTCTCTCTGATGGAACCTGTTCTCGCCGACGCACGCCCGCATGTCGGTGCGCCGGAACCAGATGGCGCGGCCGCAGCGTAGCGGCGGATTGCCGGCGGTGAAGATGATCTGTTCGTCCGTCCGCATACGTAGCACCTCATGCGGCAGCATGAGCGCCCGGCGCGCGAGCTGCTTGGACCGCGTCCGGGAGGAACCCGACATCTGCGAGGACCGGCTCAGCTGATCAACTTCGACCGTCGTGTCACCGCAGCGCTTGGAGATGTAGTCCGCCGTCTCGGGATCGTTGATCGCCGAGAAGGAGATCCAGGACGCACTCTCGAACCACTTGCTGGTGGCATCACGGCCGCCATAGGCCTCGCGCATCTGGCCGATCGACTGGTAGAGCATCAGCAGGGTGATGCCGTATTTACGACCCGCGTCGCGCGCAGTTTCGAGAATGCGTAAGTACCCGAGGCGGGCGACCTCATCGAGCAGGAACAGGGTGCGGCCGGTCACTTCGCCATTGCGATTGTAGATGGCGTTAAGCAGCGCGCCGATGATGACGCGGGCGAGGCCGGCGTGGTTCTCCAGTGTCTTCAGGTCGAGATTGATGAAGACGTCCGTCCGGCCTTCCGCGAGCTCGGCCGTCGTGAAGCTCGACCCGGACACCAGCGCGGCATAGTTGGCATAGGAGAGCCAGTGGGTTTCTTTCACCGCGTTGGCGTAGACGCCGCTAAAGGTCTCCGGCGTCATGGCGATGAAGGGCGCGACATTCTCCTTCACGAAGCCGGATTCCGAGTTGTCGTAGATCGATTGCAGTCGCTGGCGCAGCTTCGGCTCCGGCTCGGACAGATTGGCCCGGACCTGGCGCAGGTGCTGGTCCTTCTTCTCCGTATGACCGGACAGGCAGACATCGGCGGTCAGCGCCGTCAGCAGCTGCAACGCCGAGGCTCGAAAGAAGTCGTCCCGCGCCGAGCCCTGGCGCGGATTGTCGGTCATGACCCATGACGCGACGGCGGCAATGTCCTCCTCCTTCGTTGCGCCGTGCTGGCCGATCCAGTCGAGCGCATTGAAGCCGATTGCCGAGGAGCGCGGGTCGAGCACGAAGACTTGGCGACCCGCCCCGTGCCGATGTCCCGTGACCATCGGCGCGACCTCGTTAGAGGGGTCGAGGACGACCAGCCCGCTACCCCATTTGAGCGCCGTCGGCACCGTGACGGATGTCGTCTTGAAGCCACCGGAACCGGCGAACACGATGCCGTGCGACGAGCCGAAGGACGCATCGAAACAGAGCAGAGGAGACTTGCCGCCGTCGCCCCATGTCTCGGCGTCATCGGCGCGGAAGGACTGGTCGACCACCGCATCCCGATCGACGCGATAGCGCTCCCCGACCACGATGCCACCCGCCTCCGGGAACAGCCGCGCAGCCTCGGTCATCGTCATCCAGTCCGACTCGCCATGGATGGCGCGTTGGCCGCGAATGCGGCGCGGCGCTGTGGCTGCGAAGGCGGCGTTGCCCTTCATGGCCACCCGCAGCCCGAACACGGCCGCGAGCGCAGCGATCGTCGCTCCGATGATGGTCGAGGGATCGGCATAAGCGAGAGGCCGGTTTCCAGCCGGCAGGGCAGTGGCGAAGGAATGGAGGCGCGCGATCTCGCGCGAGGCGGCGATCGCGACCACAAGCAGGCCGCCGAACACGACGCTCCAGCCGGCCGAGCGGATCGCCGTCGCACCCGCCGCCGCGAACAGGAAGATCACGCCGATCGCTGCGGCGATCACGTAGGGCAGGGCGATACCGATCCGGCCGAGCACCAGCCGCGCGTTCGGGGTTGTCCCGAACTTCGAAAGCCACGCTTCGATGCCGGTGAGGGCAAGGCACAAGCCCGCCATCAGCACGGCCGGCGCGAGTGCCAGGGCCATCTTACTTGCTCTCATGGCCGAACGCTTTCACGCCGATCGCCGTGAGGCGCTCGCGTTCCGCTTCGTTGCCGCGCAGACGGCCAGCGGCATCGATCAGCAGACCCAGCAGCAGCGCGCGCTTCTCGTAGCGAAGCCCGGCCTTCGCGATCAGGCCGCCGAGCTCAATCTTCTCCCGCGTGTCCTTCTTGCGGGCGTCAGTGGCATCGGAGCGGCGCATGCGTTCAGCCCTGTTCAGCCACGCCCGAAAACGCGCCAGGCGGGATGGCCGTGGCCGCCTTGGCGGGTCGGCCGCTGCCTTTGCGAAACCGGCCGGCGATCTCCTCGAAGGCCGACAGCAGCGCGCCTTCCTCGATCTCGATCTCTCCTATCCCGGCTCTCAGCGCGATGCGGCCGATGCGCTCGGCCTCGCGCGTTTCAGCCTGCTTCAGCTGCTCCTGGAGCCGTGCGATTTCGTCCCTGATCTGCCGCGAGGGCTTTTTCATTCCGGAAGACCTTTCCTGTCAGTTCTGCGCGAAGCCGACAGGAAAGCCGGGGTGAGCGCGAAGCGCGACCCGGGTAATTAACGGGGTCGGCGAAGCCGACGCTTTGGAAGATCATCCCGCCGTTCCGAAGGAGCGGCTTCCAAGGGCGCAGTAATACGTCGCTGACGCGACGTCCTGCTTCCGCCCCAAATGCGCGGGCCGATCCCGACGAACGCCATGTTCATTCGTCTTAAGGATCGCGCCAGCCGTGGCCATCACCCATTTCACGCCCCAGCTCATCGGACGCGGCGATGGCCGCAGCGCCGTGCTGGCCGCTGCCTACCGGCATTGCGCGAAGATGGAGTTCGAGGC